>DASVLN010000323.1:0-4897 GCA_036384855.1 Burkholderiaceae bacterium
CCGCCCGCGAGCGCCGACGCCGGCACCTGCGGCATCACGACCAGTCCCGCCAGCAGCGGTGTCACGAACACGCCCAGCAGCGTCGACGCCGACGCGCTGCACACCGCAGCCGGCAAGTTGCCACGCGCGATCGACGTGAACGCGATGGCGGACTGCACCGTCGCCGGCAGCACGCACAGGAACAGGATGCCCGCGTACAGCGCCGGCGTCACGAGCGGCTCCAGCACCGGACGCAGCGCGAGGCCGAGCACGGGAAACAGGCCGAACGTGAACGCGAACACGAGCAGGTGCAGCCGCCAGTGGCCGATGCCGGCGCGGATCGCGTCGCGCGAGAGCTTGGCGCCGTGCAGGAAGAACAGCAGGCCGATGGCGAAGGTCGTGAGATGGTCGAAGCCGACGGCGGCCAGGCCGCGCGCGGGCGCGAAGCTGGCGAGCGCGACGGTGGCCACCAGCATGAGCGTGAAGTTGTCGGGCAGGATCGCGGGGCGTTTCATGCCCTCATTGGAGCGCGTCGGCCTCCAAAAGAGAAATCGATTTGTCGGATGGATTCATAATTCAAAATCATGAATGTGAGCCTGCGCCAGCTGCGCGTCTTCCGCTCCGTCGCGGAGACGCTGAACTTCAGCCGCACCGGCGAGGCGATCGGCCTCACCCAGCCCGCGGTCAGCCGTGCCATCCACGAGCTGGAGGCGGCGCTCGGCCTGCGCCTGCTCGACCGCACCACGCGCGAGGTCGCGCTCACCGAGGCCGGGCGCGCGCTGTCGGTGCGGCTCGTGCGGGCGCTGGACGAGCTCGACGCCACGCTGGCCGATGTCGCGGCGCTGGCGGACGCCGATGGCGGCAAGGTGCGCGTCGCGAGCGCGCCCACGCTGTCCGCCCACCTGATGCCGCAGTGCATCGCCGCGTGCGCGCGCGAGGCGCCGCGGGTGCGCTTCGTGCTGCTCGACCGCATCCAGCAGGACGTGCTCGAGAGCGTGCGCAGCGGCGAGGTCGACTTCGGCGTCGTCGTCGAGCCCTCGACCACCGACGACCTGCTGTGCGAGGACATCCTGCACGACCCGTTCGTGCTCGTCGCGCCGGCCCGCCATCCGCTCGCGCGCGGCGGGGCCGGCGTCAAGTGGAAGTCGCTCGACGGCGCGGCGCTGGTGCTGACCGACCACGCCTCCGGCAGCCGGCGCTTCATCGACGCGGCCCTCGCCCGCCACGGCGCCACGTGCCGCGTCGAGCAGGAGCTGGGGCATCCGACCACCGTCTTCCGCATGGTCGAGGCCGGCATCGGGCTCAGCGTGCTGCCGGCGCTGGCGGTGCCGCCCGGCGGCGTGCGCGGACTGGCCGTGCGGCCGCTGCTGCCCCAGGTGCGGCGCACGGTGATGTTGGTGCGACTCGCCCACCGGGCGCTGTCGCCGGTGGCGCAGCGGGTGTGGGAACTCGTCGGCCGCACCGCGCGCGGCGGCTGAGGCCGCGTCCCGGACAGCGCGCGACGCCTTCAGCCGCGGGAACGACGCGCCGCGCTCATTCGGTCGGCGAGTACAGGGCGATCCGGTTGCCCTCCGTGTCGGCGACGATCGCGCGCCAGCCGTGCGGCCCCATCGAATGCTTGGCCTGCACGACGCGACCGCCGTGCTCGAGCGCCGCGGCGACGGCGGCGTCCAGCCTCCCGGTGGCGTCGAGGTAGGCCAGCGGGCCGCCCATCGACGGCTGCGAATCCTCGCCCGCCGGCACGAACAGGCAGCCGCCCACCTCGTCGCGCTCGTGGGGGAACAGGCCGAACGTGAAGCCGGGCGCGGATTGCTTCTCGACCGGACGGCCGAACACCGCGCCGTAGAACGCGATGGCGCGATCGAGGTCGCGCACGGGAATGTCGACCCAGACGAAGGCGTTGCTCATGGGAATCTCCTGACATGTCGGGGAAGCCGCGCGCGATGTTCGCACGTCCGGCGCACCCACACCGCACCGGCCGGGCCGCGGCCCGGCCGCCTCTTCGTGCGGTTCGTCGCCGGGGCGCTTTCTCCGCGCCGCGATCCGCGCTACGCTGCCCGCTCCGACATCCCGGCCCACGCCCTCGCCCCATGACCGCTTCCGCCGCCGACCTGTCCGCCGCCGCCCTCATCGACCGCCGCATCGCCGAACTCGGAGGCTGGCGCGGCCGGGCGCTCGCGCGCGTGCGCAAGCTGATCCACGAGGCCGACGCCGGGATCGTCGAGGAATGGAAGTGGCAGAACCCGGTCTGGTCGCGCGACGGGATCGTCTGCACCGGCGAGGCCTACAAGGCCGCGGTGAAGCTCACCTTCCCCAAGGGCGCGTCGCTGGAGGATCCGGCCGGCCTGTTCAACTCGAGCCTCGAGGGCGCGGTGCGGCGCGCGATCGACATCCGCGAAGGCGACGAGCCCGACGCCGCGGCGCTGAAGGCGCTGTTGCGCGCCGCCATCGCGGCGAACGCCGCGGGCAAGGCCAAGCCGGGGGCCACCAAGGCCGCGGCCCGTCCCTCCGCAAAGGCGGCCGCCAAGACGGCGCCCGGGAAGACCGCCGCCCGGCCCGCCGCGAAACGGGCGAGCGGCAAGAGCGCCGCCTGACGGCCCACGGATGCGCGCGGCCAGCGTCGCGCCGGCGCCGTGTGCCGAACGCCTGGGGCGAGGCGGCGCACCTTCGCGATGCTGACGGGAGTCTCCCTCCCGGAGGGAGGCTGGAAGGTGCGGTCGAACATGCTGGAGCGCCCTCTCGTAGGGGGCTCGGGGGAGCCGTGCATTCAACCGCTAGGAGTTTGCGCGGCTTCTGCCGCGCGGACTCCTAGCCCTCGCGCGCGCCCGCGACCCCGGCGTCCTCGCGATCCTGCAGCACCCGCCACAGCACCTTGCCCGCGCCCGACTTCGGCAGCGCATCCACGAACTCGACGATGCGCGGCGCCTTGTAGGCGGCCATGTGCTCGTGCGCCCAGGCGACGATCTCGCGCGGCTCGACGCTGCCCCGCGCCTGCGCGCGCAGCACGACCAGGGCCTTCACCGTCTCGCCGCGGTACGCGTCGCGGGCCGAGATCACGCAGGCTTCCTGCACGGCGGGATGGCGGTACAGCAGCAGCTCGACCTCCGACGGCCAGACCTTGAAGCCGCTCGCGTTGATCATGCGCTTCAGGCGATCGGTGATGAAGAAATAGCCATCCTCGTCGACGTGGCCCAGGTCGCCGGTGCGGAAGAAGCGCCGGCCGTCGACCTCGACGAAGGCCGCGGCGGTCGCTTCCGGGTTCTTCCAGTAGCCCCGGAAGACCATCGGGCCGCGGGTGACGATCTCGCCGACCTCGCCGGGCGGCACCTCGCGCAGCGTCACCGGATCGACGACCCGCGAATCGACGCCGAAGAACGGGATGCCCAGGCACTGCAGCTTGGGACGCTCGGCCGGATTGGCGTGGCTCGGCGCGGCGGTCTCGGTGAGGCCGTAGCCTTCGCAGAACTGCAGGCCGAACTCGTCGATCAGCCGCTGCGCGACGGCCTGCGGCATCGCCGCGCCCCCGCCCGACAGGTAGCGCAGGCTGGAGAGCTCGAACTCGCGGTAGTTCGGGCTCGCGAACAGGTCGATGATCATCGTCGGGATGCACGTCCAGTGCGTCACGCGGTGGCGCGAGATCAGGCGGCCGGCGAGCTCGCGCTCCCAGCGCGGCATCACGACGACCGTCGCGCCGTTGAACATCGGTCCGATGACGCCGTACAGCATGCCCGTGATGTGGAACATGGGCACCACGCCCAGCACGACGCTCTCGGCGCCGCTGCTGCCCCACAGGCCGCTGCCGACGACGTTGTGCATCAGCGTGCGGTGGGTGCGCATGCAGCCCTTGGGCAGGCCGGTCGTGCCGGAGGTGTACGGCAGGAGCGCGAGGTCGTCGGGGCCGTTGACCGTCGGACCGGGCACGAGCCGCTGCGCGAGCGCGTCGCGCCAGCGCACGGTGCCCGGAGGCAGCGGCGGGTCGGCGAGCAGCCAGTCGCGCATGGCCGGCGGCGGGACGAGGTCGGGCGCGAAGTCCTCGGGCAGCTCGTCCGCGTAGCGCGCCGCGAGCACGCAGGCCGCGCGCTGCGAGGGCGGCAGCGCGGCGTTGGCGCTCGCGACGATGCCCGCGAGCTCGGCGCCGCAGATCACGACGCGCGTGCCCGGATCGACGATGTAGTGGCCGAACTCCTCGGCCTTGTTCATCGCGTTGACCGGCACGACGACCGCGTCGGCGCGCAGGATCGCGTGGTACGCGACCAGATACTGCGGGCAGTTCTGCATGAACAGGGCAACGCGGTCGCCGCGCCGCACGCCTCGCGCCTGCAGCCAGCCGGCAAGCGCCTCGGCATCGGCCAGCAGCCGCGCGTAGCTCATCGAGCGGCCGAAGAACAGCGTCGCGGCCTTGTCGGGATAGCGCCGCACCGCGACCTCGACGTTGGCCCACAGCGAGGTCTCGGGAGGCACGACCGTGCGCGGCAGGCGCTTCGGCCAGGAGCGCAGGTGCGGGCGGTCGGCCGGCACCTCGCCGGCGTTGGTGTCGACGAGCGCGGGATCGATCGGGGAACACTTGTCGGGTATCTCGGGCGGCTCGGAAATGAGGGATGTCTCGGCGGACGTCGGGGGCATTGCGGATCCTTTGCGCGCGACGGCATCTGCATGCGTCGTCCGCCAGCGTACTGCCGTCTGTCGGCCTGCGGCCCTAGTGCGAGCACGGAGCCCGGCTGTCGCCCGCGGGACAGCCCCTGCGAGCGTCCGCCGCGGCCGGATGCCGGTCGCAACGCGGCCACGCGTCGTCGAGCCCGCATCGGGCCGCAAGCGGGCCGGGCCGCGTCCCGCCGCCCGGCTCGGAGTACGTTTGCGGCTCTTCCGGGGTCGTTCGCGGCTTGTCCGTGCCTCGCCCGGGGGCGCGATCGCCGGTCGC
>DASVLN010000324.1:0-1650 GCA_036384855.1 Burkholderiaceae bacterium
GCCGCGAGCACGCGCGTCGCGGTCTCGACGGTGCGCGCGAGCCCGCTCGCGATCACGCGGTCGAACGCGACCCCGGCCTGCGCGAACAGGGCGCCCGCGGCGTCGGCCTGCGCGCGCCCGGTCGCGTTGAGCGGCACCGCATACGGTGGCACCGGCGTGCCGTCGGCGGCGAAGTAGTCGACCGAGCCGTGGCGCATCAGGTAGAGGCGGCGGCGGGCAGGGGGGGCGAACAGGGCGGCGGGATGGGGTCGGTCGGCGTTCACGGCGGCGGGCAATGCGGGCGAGGAGGCGGGCCGCCGAGGGCGGTCAGCGGAAGGCGGCAGGGCGCTTCTCGAAGAAGGCCTTGAGGCCCTCGCCGCCGTTGTCGTGGAACAGGTTGGCGACGAACTGGGCGCGTTCGGCCTCGAGGTGCTCGGCCAGCGACGACGAGGGCGCGCGCGCGACCAGCTCCTTGGCGCCGGCCACCGCGTTGGGCGCCATCGCGCCCAGCTTCGCGGCGAGGCCCAGAGCTTCGGCGAGCGCCTGGCCCTTGTCTGTCACGCGGTTGACAAGGCCCAGCTCGTGCAGGCGCTGCGCCGTCACGGGGGCGGCGAGCCAGATCATCTCCAGCGCCAGCGCGCGCGGCAGCAGGCGCGCGAGGTGCCACGAGCCGCCGCCGTCGGGCGTCAGGCCGACGCGCGCGTACGACATGACGAACTTCGCGTCGGACGCCGCGACGACGAGGTCGCAGGCGAGCGCGAGCGACATCCCGCCGCCGGCCGCGAAGCCCTCGACCGCCGCGATCACCGGCTTCGGGAACGCGCGCAGCGAATCGATCAGCAGGTGGAAGCGCGCGACCGATTCCGCCTGCGCCTCGGGCCCGGCCTGGCGCAGGGTGATGATGCGGTTCAGGTCGCCGCCGGCGCAGAAGTGCTCGCCGTCGCCGCGCACGATCACCGTGCGCACCGAGTCGTCCGACTCGGCCATGTTCAACGCCTCGACGCCGGCCGCGTAGACCTGCGGCGACAGCGTGTTGCGCGTGGCGGGGTCGCTGAGCGTGAGGATCAGCGTCGACCCCTCGCGGGAGGTCAGGAGTTCACTGGGCATGTGGGGCCTCGGAAGGTTTTCGAAATATCGGGCCGGCGTATTGCCGGCAAAGGAGATATTCGGGACGCATTGTGCGTCCAAGCTAATTCACGGTCGCGTCGCCAATACGGGCCGGGCTTCCCCGGCCGGCCGCGGCGGGCAATCGTGCTAGAGTCGTCGGCGCTACCGCCTTCCACGGGAATGAAGAAAACCACCACCGCGCAAATCGTCGTCGCCGCGACCGCCCTGGCTTCCCAGCAGGCCTGCGCGCTCGGCTTCGGTCGCGTGGTGTCGGATGCGGTACTCGGCCAGCCCCTTTCCGCGACGGTGCCGGTGCACGTGGATCCGGGCGAGCGATTCGGCGTCGATTGCGTTTCGGTCGACGTTTATTCGGGGGAATCCCGGCTCCCGCCGAGCCAGGTTCGGGCCGCGGTGGATCCGGGGAACTCCGATACCGATTGGCGCGTGAGAATCTCGACGACCGTCGCGATCGACGAGCCCATCGTCGAGGTGGCGCTCAACGCGGGTTGCGAGCGGCGTTTCCTGCGCCGCTTCACGGTATTCGCCAATCCCGCGGCCGCCGAG
>DASVLN010000325.1:0-4583 GCA_036384855.1 Burkholderiaceae bacterium
CGGTCGGCGCACCGGCGCTCGCGGCGCTGCGCGAGTGGCTGGCGCATCGACCGGAGCTCGTGGGCGCGGACGCGGAGCCCGCCCTGTTCGTGAGCCGCCTCGGCCGCCGCCTGTCGACCAACCAGCTGCGCGCGCGGCTGAAGGCGCAGTCGGCGCGCGCCGGCGTCGCGACGCCCGTGCATCCGCACATGCTGCGCCACAGCTACGCCTCGCACCTGCTGCAGTCCAGCGGCGACCTGCGCGGCGTGCAGGAGCTGCTCGGGCACGCCAGCATCGCAACGACGCAGGTCTACACGCGGCTCGACTTCCAGCACCTGGCGCAGGTCTACGACGCGGCGCATCCGCGTGCCAAGCGGAAGTAGCGCCCGGCGCGCGGGACTGTCACCGCACGTTTCCGCGCGACCGCGGCGCGAGATTCGCTGGCACACTTCGCCTGTTCCGCTACTGTCCTGGAGTCCCCGATGACCCGCCTGACCAAGCGCCTCGCCGCGATCGCCCTCGTCGCCGGTGCGTCCGCCGCCCTGCCCTGCTTCGCCGAGAGCTCCGTGGCCTCGTCGCTGTCGGACAGCCTGTCGCGTTCGTCGGCCAGCATCTCGGACTCGATCACCGGCTCCAGCCATGCGAGCTCGCCGGACAACAAGCAGGTCAAGGGCGACTACAGGGTGACCGACGTCGCGGAGGTCGCCGACCGTCCCGGCATGGTGCGCCTCGCGCTGCAGCCGATGGCCGCGGGGACCACGGCGGACGACGAGATCTTCCTCACGCTCCCGCGCGAGGCCGCGGCCGACGGGCACGTCGCGCGCGACGCCGTCGTGACCGCGATGCAGCGCCCGTACGGCATCGAGTTCGCCAGCGGCCAGCCGCACGCGGCCTTCTTCCTCGCGCTCGCCGACGACTGGGCGCGCGACCTGAAGGCGGCGCCGCTGACGCTTTGAAGGCGGGCCTGGGCCGGATTCGAGCGCTCGGCGCGGCGCTCGCGCTGCTCGCGACCTCCTGCGGCGCGGCCTCGCTGCGGGCCTGCGAGCAGCGGGCCGAATTCAGCGCCGGGCAGAAGGACGTGATTCTGCGCTTCGCGGCCGTCGTCAAGGAGCAGCTCGCGGCGAGCGGCTCGCCGGTGGCGCTGGTCGCGCGCTCCGGCATGGACCTGCGCCGGCTGCAGGTGCGCTATTCGCACGAAGGCGTCGCGCTCGACGGCGACGGCAGCGGCGCCTGGAAGGTGCGCGAGCTGTACTACGCCTGCGACGAGCGCCGCCCACGCATCTACGACGAGGGGCTCGCCGGCTTCCTGCTCGGCACCGACGATCCGGGCACGGGCTGGGTCTCGATCGTGCTGCTGCCGCCCGCGCCGGCGCAGGCGCTCGCCCGCACCGCCACCGACAAGCACCACGCGCTGGGCGTGCTCGGCGCCACCTACAGCGCGAACGCGTACCCGTTCAGCACGCGTTTCCAGAACTGCAACCAGTGGGTGATGGAGCTGCTCGCCGACGCGTGGGACGCCGACGACGACGCGCCGCCGGTCGACGCCTCCGCGCCCGGGCCGGCCGATTCGACCGCCGCCCGCGCGCGCGCCCAGCGCTGGCTGCGCGCGCAGGGCTACCTGCCGACCGTCTTCACGGTGAGCGCACGGCCGATGACCTGGCTCGCCGACATCGTGCCGTGGATGTCGAACGCCGACCACCCGCCCGAGGAGCTCGCGCATGGCCGCTACGACGTGAGCATGCCGTCCTCGATCGAGACCTTCGTGCAGGCCACCGTGCCCGGTGCGACGCGCCTCGAGGTCTGCCACGCCGGCCGGCGCGTCGTCGTCCATC
Source organism: Burkholderiaceae bacterium (assembly GCA_036384855.1). Lineage (GTDB taxonomy): Bacteria > Pseudomonadota > Gammaproteobacteria > Burkholderiales > Burkholderiaceae_C > Scleromatobacter. Next base: position 1,812 of record DASVLN010000325.1, read on the forward strand.
GCGGCTGGGACGCGATCGCCGACGGCTGCGTCGCGGGCCCGGGCGACGAGACGATCGCGCTCGGGACGCATTAGCGCGGATCGGCCGCCGCGTCCGCGGATTCCGCGCGCGCACGGGCCCCGAAACGCGGCCGGGCGACGTGCCGTCCTCCCTACGATGGACGCCCGCGCCGTCGTCGTCCGGAGCGCGCACCGCAGGCCCGTCCTGTACCCCGGACGACCTTTCCAACCCCTTGCACGGTCCCGCCCCCAGCGCCGGACCCGGAGCACCATGATCGAACACCTCTCCCTCGGCACCCACGGCTACGGCGACGCGGTCGCCTTCTTCCAGCGCGCCCTCGCGCCGCTGGACATCTCCCTGCAGCGCGACACCGGCCAGGAGGCCGCCTTCGGCACGGCCTCGCGATGGTCGTTCTTCCTCTATCCCGTGCCGGCGGAGGACGGGGTCGTCGCCGCCCGCATGCACGTGGCGTTCGGCGCGCCGTCGCGCGCGGCGGTCGAGCAGGTGCACGCGGCGGCCCTGGCCGCGGGCGCGAGCGACGTCTTCGGCCCGCGGGAGCGCCCCGACATCAGCCCGACCTACTACGGCGCGATGTTCAAGAGCGCGGACGGCCACGCGATCGAGGTGCTGACCAACGCCTGACCGCGCGGGCCCGCCGCGACCGCGCCCGTCGTCCGCGCGGCGCGGCTAGACTGCGGGCCCATGGAGCTCGATCGATTCGACCGCCAGCTGCTGCGGCTCGTCCAGGAGGACTCGGCCCGCACCACGGAGCAGCTGGCCACGCAGGTGGCGCTGTCGCCGTCCGCGATCCAGCGCCGCCTGCGCCGGCTGCGCGAGGCGGGCGTGATCGCGCGCGAGATCGCGGTCGTCGATCCGCGCCGCGTCGGGCGCTCGACGATGTTCCTCGCGTCGGTGCAGGTCGAGAGCGAGCGTCCCGAGCGGATGGGCCGGCTGCGCGAATGGCTCGCGTCGGAGGAGCTCGTGCAGCAGGCCTTCTACGTGACCGGCGAGGCCGACTTCGTGCTGGTCGTCTGCGCGCCCGACACCGAGACCTACGACGCCTTCATGGGCCGGCTGGTCGACGCGAACCCGAACGTGAAGCGCTTCACCACCAACGTGGCGCTGAACGTGCTCAAGCGCGGCCTGACCGTGCCGATCCACGACGGCGCCCAGGACTGAGATCAGCGCGCCGCGCGCGCGTCGAGCGCCGCCAGCACGTCGTAGCACGCGCCCATGTCGTGGTAGTCGACCTTGCCGGCGGGGCTCTTCTCGTCGGTGACCTTGGCGTTGTCCGGCGCCAGGATGCGATACCACGCCCCGTACCGGTGGTCGACGAAGTGCGCCCACGCGTAGGCCCAGAGACGGTCGTACCAGCCCCAGTAGTGCGCGACGTCCGCGGCCGGCGCGCCGGCGTTCTCCAGCGCCACCGCCAGCCACGCGGCGGCGGCCAGGCTCTCTGCCTGCACCCAGTGGTACTTGTCGCCGTCGTAGAGCGAGCCGTCGGGCGCGAAGCCGTAGACGAGGCCGCCGTGCGCGTCGTCCCAGCCATGGCGCATCGCGACGTCGAACAGCCGCCGCGCCCGGTCCAGCCGGGTCGGGTCGGGCGCGAGGCCGGCGGTGGCGCACAGGTGGTCGAGCTGCAGCAGCAGCTTCGTCCACTCGGTCTGGTGGCCGGTCTGGAAGCCCCAGGGCCGGAAGATGTTGGTGCGGTCGCCGCGGTTGTAGTCCGGGTCGATCGCCCAGTCCTCGCGGAAATGCTCCCACACGAGCGCCGCGCAGTCGGGCGCGACGCCGGGCAGGTCGGCCGAGCGCGCGGCCTGGCGCACGGTGATCGCATCCGCGAGCGTGACCGCGCGGTCGAGGTACTTCGCATCGCCGGTCGCACGGTACGCGGCCATCATCGCCTCGCAGCCGTGCATGTTGGCGTTCTGGCCGCGGTACGGGGCGACCGTCCAGTCGGGCGTGGCCTCGTCGGCGTAGAGCGAATCGGCAGGGCGCCAGAAGCGCCGCTCCATCAGCTGCCAGGTGCGCTCCAGGCCGTCGGCGGCGTCCAGGTGGCCGGCCAGCAGCGCGTGCGCGTGGGCGAGCAGCACGAACGCGAGCCCGTAGCAGTGGTTGGTGTCGTCGGTCACCGTGGCGCGGCCGTCGTGCCAGTCCAGCACCCAGGCGTAGCCGCCGTTCGGCTGCGCATGCGCGGCCTCGACGAAGGAGAGCGCATGGCGGGCCGCGCGCTGCCACGCCGGGTTCTGGAAGTGGCGGAAGCCCATCGCCTGCGTGAACACGTAGCGCGTGCTGCTGACGAGATGGCGGGTGCGGGCGTCGTAGACGGTGCCGTCGTCCTTGAAGAACTGGAAGAAGCCGCCGCTCGCGTCCACGCAGCGGCCCTCGTAGAAGGCCATCGTGTCGGCGACGTGGGCGCGCAGGAACGCGGGAGAGCGGAAGTCCGGGGTGGGCGTGGCGGGCAGCATGCGGCGATGATACGAGGATGGGGATCCGCGCGATCCGGGGCCTGGGCGCCGGCGCGCCCGAGCGCCTGGGCGGCCGTTCGCGCCGGCTTCGATGCGGTTCGTCGCATCGCGCTGTCGCCCGGCGGCGCCGGCGCCAACAATGCGGCGCACCTGCCGCGCATACCCAGCGCGGTATCCAGACGAATCCCAGGAGACCCGATGTCCCGACCGTCCATCGCAGCCGCGGGGCTGCTGCTCGCGCTCGCCCTGTGCGGTGGCGCGCAGGCGCAGCGCGAGAGCGCGCCTTCCGTCGCCGCCGCGCCCG
>DASVLN010000326.1:0-2386 GCA_036384855.1 Burkholderiaceae bacterium
TCCATCAGCCTTATCGGTGTAACGAGCCGAGGGTATTGAGAGGAACAGGACATACATGCAAACCAATCTGCTGAAACCCAAAGCCATCAATGTCGAGCCGCTCGGCGGGCATCGTGCCAAGGTCACCCTCGAGCCGTTCGAACGCGGCTACGGGCACACCCTGGGCAACGCCCTGCGTCGCGTGCTGCTGTCGTCGATGGTGGGTTACGCGCCGACCGAGGTCACGATCGCAGGCGTCCTGCACGAATACTCGACGGTCGACGGCGTGCAGGAAGACGTCGTGCACGTCATGCTGAACCTGAAGGGCGTGGTCTTCCGCCTGCACAACCGTGACGAGGTCACGCTGGTGCTGCGCAAGGAGGGCGAGGGCCCGGTGACCGCCGGCGACATCCAGACGCCTCACGACGTCGAGATCGTCAACCCCGAGCACATCGTGGCCCACCTGGCCCAGGGCGGCAAGCTCGACATGCAGATCAAGGTCGAGAAGGGCCGCGGCTACGTGCCGGGCAACATGCGCCGCTTCGGCGACGAGACGACCAAGGCCATCGGCCGCATCGTCCTCGACGCCTCGTTCGCGCCGGTCAAGCGCGTCAGCTACGCGGTCGAGAACGCCCGCGTCGAGCAGCGCACCGACCTCGACAAGCTCGTGATGGAGATCGAGACCAACGGCGCCATCTCGCCCGAGGAAGCGATCCGCTCGTCGGCCAAGATCCTGGTCGAGCAGCTCGCGGTCTTCGCGCAGCTGGAAGGCAGCGACATCGCCAGCTTCGAGGCGCCGACGCCGCGCGCCGCGCAGTTCGACCCCATCCTGCTGCGCCCGGTCGACGAGCTGGAACTCACGGTCCGTTCGGCGAACTGCCTGAAGGCCGAGAACATCTACTACATCGGCGACCTGATCCAGCGCACCGAGACCGAGCTGCTGAAGACCCCGAACCTGGGCCGCAAGTCGCTCAACGAGATCAAGGAAGTCCTCGCCTCGCGCGGCCTCACGCTGGGCGCGCGTCTCGAGAACTGGCCGCCGCAGGGCCTCGACAAGCGCTGATCCGTCGGCGCGAGTCAATCCGGTCGCCTGCCTCCGGGCGGCGGCCGTTTCCGCAGCCGGGCGCATGGGGCGCCCGAGTGCCAACCCCCGGTACCTGATCCGGCCGGGGTTCAATAACGATAGTCAAGGAAACACGTCATGCGCCATCGTCACGGCCTTCGCAAGCTCAACCGCACCTCGTCGCACCGCCAGGCCATGTTCCGCAACATGGCCAACTCGCTGATCCAGCACGAGGCCATCAAGACCACCCTGCCCAAGGCCAAGGAACTGCGTCGCGTCGTCGAGCCGCTGATCACCCTGGCCAAGGAGCCGACCGTCGCGAACCGCCGCCTGGCGTTCGACCGCCTGCGCGATCGCGACAACGTGGTCAAGCTTTTCGACGTCCTCGGCCCGCTGTTCAAGGCGCGTCCGGGCGGCTACACCCGCATCCTGAAGATGGGCTTCCGTCCGGGCGACAACGCGCCGATGGCGTTCGTCGAGCTGGTCGAGCGCTCGCACGACGAGGAAGCGGTCGCGGACACGACGGGCGAGTAAGCCCGCCGCCGCGCTGGTCGCGGTCGCATTCTCCAGAAAGCCGGCCGCTGCGCCGGCTTTCTTCATTTCCGGGCCGCATGCGCAGGCAAGCGCGGACACCCGTCGCGACGCGGAACCCCGGGCGTGCTCGACGGCTCGAACCAGCGCCCCGCGGCCGCTCTTCGTCCCCTGCCGTGTGCTCCCGCGCCACAACCCGCGACAATGCACGATTCGCCGACTACCCCCGACCTTCGAAGGCGCTCCCCGATGCTGTCGATCCGCTCCGCCGCGCTGGCGCTGCTCGTCCTGCTGGCCGTCGCACTGGGCCTCGTCGCGCAGGCGCGCGCCGACGAGCCCTTCCTCGATCCCGCGCAGGCTTTCCAGCTGTCCGTGCGGACGCTGCCTGGCGAGCGCGTCGAGCTCACCTACAAGATCGCGCCCAGGTACTACCTGTACCGTGAGCGCTTCAAGTTCTCCTCGCCCGAGGCGACGCTGGGCGAACCGCAGATGCCGCCCGGAGCGAAGCACTACGACAAGGCGCTGGAGCAGGAGGTCGAGACCTACCACGACCAGGTCGTCGTCGTTGTGCCGGTCGCGAAGGCGTCGAAATCCTTCACGATCGCCGCGACCCACCAGGGCTGCGCCGAGGCGGGCCTGTGCTATCCGCCGCAGCCGCGCACCATCGACGTCACGCTGAAGGCGTTCGGCGGCGGCGTCGACAGCGCGGCCGTTCGCCCGGTCGCGACGGACGACGGCGGTGGCGGTGGGCCCGTGCCCGGCGCCGTCGTCACGCTGCCTCAGGACAAGCCCAGCGGCGGCATGAGCGTGGCT
>DASVLN010000327.1:0-3215 GCA_036384855.1 Burkholderiaceae bacterium
CCGCACCTGGCGCAGCGCGATGCGCGCGGCGATGCGCTGCACGTCGCTCACGCCGCGCAGCGCCTGGCGCAGCGGCTCGGGGCCGTGGTCGGCAAGGACGGCGATGGCGTCGTGGCGCTCGCGCGCAGCGGTGCGGTCGCGCAAGGGATGCGTGAGCCACAGCCGCAGCTGGCGGCTGCCCATGCCCGTGCGGCAGGTGTCCAGCAGCGACAGCAGCGTCGGCGCGGACTCGCCGCGCAGCGTCTGCGTGATCTCGAGGTTGCGCAGCGTGGCCGGCGGCAGCGTGAGCAGGTCGCCCGCATCCTCGACCGCCACCGAGCGCACGTGCCCGAGCGCCGCGCGCGCGCCGCCCGAGGTGTGCTCGGCGTAGCTGATCAACGCCGCGGCGGCCGCGTGCGCGCGCGACAGTCCCTGCGCGTTGAAGCCGGCCAGCGTCGACACGCCCAGCAGCTCCTGCAGCTTGCGCACGCCCAGCTCGGCGTCGAACTGCCAGGCGGGCCGGTTGACCACCGAGACCGTGCCCTGGCGCACCGCCGCGGGGGCGGCCTCGGGCGAGACCAGGATCTCCGCCGGCACGAGGCGCGCGAGCCACAGCGGCAGCTCGGACTCCGCGCATTCGCCCAGGCCCAGCCGGCCCTCGGCCAGCGCCAGCCACGCGAGACCGCATCTCGCGCGCGACATGAAGACGGCCAGCAGCACCGTGTCCTGGCGCTCGGCGAGCAGCTCGGTGTCCGTCACCGTGCCGGGCGTCACCACGCGCACGACCTTGCGCTCCACCGGCCCCTTGGCCGCGCCGACCTCGCCCACCTGCTCCGCGAGCGCCACCGCCTCGCCCAGCTTGATCAGGCGCGCGAGGTAGGACTCGATCGAATGCACCGGCACGCCCGCCATCACGACCGGCGCGCCGTTGCTCTGGCCGCGCGTGGTCAGCGTGATGTCCAGCAGGCGGTGCGCGTGGCGCGCGTCGTCGTAGAACATCTCGTAGAAGTCCCCCATGCGATAGAACACGAGGGTGTCGGGATGCTCCGCCTTGATGCGCAGGTACTGCTGCATCATGGGCGTGTGGCCTGAGAAGTCTCCGCTCTCCCATGGGCGGGACGTCAATTTTTCGTTTTCGCTCAATGCCTTAGCCTCGGTCTCTTCCACCACATGTTGCCCCGTGACGACCCATGTCAGCCGGAGAGACCTGCGCCAAAAGAGTGCCAAAGAAAGTTTGGCTCAGCGGGATGAGGCAAATTTGGCTCATCGCGCCGTATTCGGCGGCCGGACCCCGGAGGAGGCCCCTTGAAGCTGACGCTGACGCAGGACCTGATCTACAAGATGTCGCTCGACAAGGCGCCGATCCTGGGCAGCAAGCCGCAGGCGTTCGAGGCCGTCGAGGGGCCCAATTATCTGGTCATCGACGACCACCGCGAATCGCCGCCCGGATTCGCGGCGCGCGTCGGCAAGCTGTCGACGACGTATCTGGTCGACAAGGTGGTCGCCGGCAAGCGCATGAAGATCCATGTCGGCCTCGCGCGCGGCCGCAAGGGCAGCGAGAAGCCAGTCTCGCTGGCCGACGCCCGCGCGCGCCTGGGACCTCTTGCAGATCGCCAAGAAGCACGGCGCCAACCCCAGATCCGTCGACGAGCAGATCGAGGCGTCGGAGCTCACCCTCGGGCAGGTGTTCGACCGCTACGAGGGCTACCTGAGGAGCAGGGCGCAGCCGGCGAAGAAGAACTCGTTCGACTCGCTGAGGCAGGCGCGGCGCAAGCTCAAGGACTGGGACGACCGTAAGGTGCGCCTGATCTCGGCGGCGGAGATCCTCGACCGCTTCGACCTGCACGCCGTCGCCAAGGGCCATCGAACCTCGGCGGAGGCCATGGGCCGCTGGGTGACGACCGCCGTCGACAAGGCCATCGAGCGCGAGATCCACGACGCGCACTCCGCCGGCCGCGCCCCGAGCCTGACCTACAACCCGTTCACGATTTTGCGAACCGAGGAGCGCTACCGGAGCAACACGCAGCTCGAGCGGGAATACAAGGCCAAGGGCGTGCGAAATCCGCTCTCCTTCTCGGACACCGTCGGCAAGTATGTCGAGGCCGCGTGGCGCTACCGCCGCCAGAACCCCCTGGCCGCGGACTTTATCCTGCTGACGATGCTCTGGAGCAACCGCCGCGGCGAGTCGGCCACGTTCAAGTGGCGCGACCAAGTGCCCGACGCCCAGGCACCGACCGAGCGCTGGATCGATGACAGGCTGGGGGTGGGGCACGTGGGCGACGCCAAGAACCGCGGCGACCACGAGTTCCCCATCGGGCCGTTCGCGATGCAGCTCCTGAAGCTGCGGCGGGCCGAGCAGACCGAGGGCCAAGTCTGGGTGTTCCCAGGACGCAATCCGAAGAGCGAGGGCGGAAACTACAAGGATCCCACCGTGGCGATGGCGACCGTCAAGGAGATGGCCGGCGTCAAGCAGGCGCGCGGCCACGACCTGCGGCGCACATTCGGAGCGGCGTGCGAGAAGCTCGGGTTCTCGGACCGCCAGACAAAGCGCATGCTGGGACACGCCACCGGCTCGGGACAGTCCGTAAACCGCTACACCGATCCGGAATGGACGGACATAGCAGATCGCATGCGACGCGTCGAGGAGCTGATCCTGTCCAAGGCGCCGAACGTCTACAACGCCTTGCGGCCTGCCGGAACGCCCGCTTTGCCGGAGCCCGACTTTGAGATGGCGCCTGTCCCGGAGCGCCCGACCCGGCGCGCGCCTGAGTGAGGGCAGCCGCTAAGGTTCTTCGACGCCCTTGAGATAGAGGCTGCAATTAGCGAACTGCTGCGTCCAAAGACCGTTGCTCAGGCCGTCTGCGAAAGATGTCGATTTCGCTGATCGCAGTTCCATGATTCGCTGTCGGGACGTTTCGAGCAGTGCGGCGATTGATTTTTTGATGGTCGCTTCACTGACTCTCCCCAAGAATTCACGCGGTATCGCATGCGCCTTGAGCCGGCCGTCGCCGCGCGCGTCCGCGACGGTCAGCCTCGAGTCCTGTCGCTCCTGCGAAGAAATATCGCAGAGCATGTCGAGATGCGGCGTGTCAAGCAGGGCGGTTTCAAATCCGAACTGCAACACCGCGTTATTGAACTGAGCTCGGAGACTTGTGAGAGTTTGCCAGGGTGAGTCCGAAGACCTCAAGCGGCGTGTGCCAGTCGTGAGTGGCGCGGGGTCGCGTGTTGAGGCTGTC
>DASVLN010000328.1:0-7185 GCA_036384855.1 Burkholderiaceae bacterium
CGCGTGACCGCGGCGCAGGGTGCGCCGCACATCAGCGCGCAATGCGGCGCCGCGGCGGCGCCCAGCGCGAGTCCGGCCGCGACGAGCGCGACGTTCATCAGACGATGCGCGAGAAGCGCTCGCGTCCCGCATGCCCCTGGAGGTATCTGTCGAAGACCATCGCGATCGCCCGCACGACGAACCAGCCGGCCGGCGTGACGCGGATGCCGTCGCCGCGCAGCTCCACGAGCCCTTCGGCCGCCAGCGGCGCCAATCGCACGAGCTCGTCCGCGAACGCGGCGGGCATGTCGACGCCGTGGCGCGCGCGGATGTCCGCGAAGTCGACGCGTCCCTGGCACATGAGCGCCATGATGATGTCGCGCCGCACGCGGTCGTCGGCGTCCAGCGTCAGTCCGCGGGCGACCGGCAGCCGGTCGGCCTCCAGGGCGGCGTAGTACGCGTCCAGCGTCTTCTCGTTCTGGTAGTAGCAGTCGCCGATGCGGCCGATCGCGGAGACGCCCAGCCCCACCAGGTCGCAGTCGGGTTGCGTGCTGTAGCCCTGGAAGTTGCGATGCAGCCGACCCGCGCGACGGGCGACCGCGAGCGCGTCGCCCGGCAGCGCGAAGTGGTCCATGCCGATGTAGTCGTATCCCTGGGCGCCGAACGCGTCCATCGCCTGGGCGAGCATCGCGACGCGCTGCGCCCCGTCGGGCAGCTCGGCGGCGTGGATGCGGCGCTGCGGCTTGAAGCGCTCGGGCAGGTGGGCATAGGCGTAGAGCGCGACGCGGTCGGGCCGCAGCTTCGCGACCTGCGCCAGCGTGCGCGCGAAGGTCTGCGGCGTCTGGCGCGGCAGGCCGTAGATCAGGTCGACGTTGATCGACGCGAAGCCGATCTCGCGCGACGCCGCCATCAGCGCCTGCACCTGCTCGAAGGGCTGCTCGCGGTGCACGGCGCGCTGCACATCGGGATCGAAGTCCTGCACGCCGAAGCTCACGCGGTTGAAGCCGAGCGCGCGCAGGTGCTGCAGGCGCATCGCATCGACGGTGCGCGGGTCGATCTCGATCGACAGCTCGGCCTCGGGCGTCAGGAAGAACGACCGGCGGATCGCGCCCATCAGGCGCGCGAGCTCCGCGGCCGACAGGAAGGTCGGCGAGCCGCCGCCCAGGTGCAGCTGCGACACCGCGCGGCACGCGCCCAGCTGGTCGGTGACGAGCGCGATCTCGAGCTCCAGGGCGTCGAGGTACGGGGCCGCGCGCTCGTGATGGCGCGTGATGACCTTGTTGCACGCGCAGTAGTAGCACACCGACTCGCAGAACGGGACGTGCACGTAGAGCGACAGCGGCGCGCAGGTGCCGGCGTCCGATTCGGTGCGACGGGCGTCCAGCGCGGCCACGAGCTCCGCGGCGCCGAAGCCGTCGCCGAAGCGGTCGGCCGTGGGATAGGAGGTATAGCGCGGGCCGGGGCCCTGGATGCGATGCAGCAGGGCCAGGGAGGGCAGGGCGGCGCGGTCGGCGGCTGCGGCGGCGACGGGAGCTTCGGTCATGCCGGCATGGTGCGCGCCGTGCCGCGCCGGGTGCTTGCGCTGGCTCAAGGCGGCGGGGCGCCGTCCTGTTCCACGACGAGCAGGGCGGTGATCGCGCTCGCGCACGACACGACGGCCCAGAAGAGCAGGAAGCCGAGCGTGTAGACGCCCAGCGGCGAGAGCCCGTCGGCCCAGCGCTCGATGCTGCCGATGTCGCGCGGATCGACGAGCGAGAACACGACGCCCTCGAGCACGCCCGCCATGAGGAAGGACGGCCAGAGGATCGTCAGCGTGCGGTGCCGCATGGGCTCGCCTCCCGCGGTCGGCGCGCGGCCGTCACTTGCGCATCGAGGCATGGTTGCGCGCCAGCTCGGCCGGCAGCCGGGCGTCCGACTGCGGGCCGTGCTCGGCCTGCTCGTCGGCCGACTGGTGCTCGGCGGCGTGGCGCTGGTCGACGACGGGATCGGCGCCGCGCGCCGCGATCACCGCCGACGCCGACGCCGCGACCACGGCCACCAGCGGCAAGCCGAACGCGAGCCAGCCGGTCGGCACGCGCCACCAGGGGACGGTCGGGACGACGGCGGCGATGGGACGGGGCATGGCGGTCTCCTCTCGTTTCAGCGGGGGATCAGGAAGGTCGAGCGCTCGACCAGCGGCTCGCGGGTGTCGCCTTCGCGACGGATCGCGAAGCGGATGGGGCGGATGCCGGGGCCGGCGCGTTCCGCGGTCTCGGCCGGGATGTCCACGCGCACCGCGAGCGCGCGCTCGCCGGTGGCCTCGACGTCCAGCGTCGGCTCGGAGGCGACGGCGATGCCGTCCAGGCCGGAGACGCTGACGCGGAAGCGCTGCGGCGCCTCGCTCGCGTTCATGACCTGCAGGCGGTAGACGTTCTCGATGCGTCCGCCGCGCACCTCGCGCGCGAGCGTCCCGCGGTCGCGCAGCACGTCGACGCGATAGGGCCGCTGCAGCGCGAGGCTCGTGCCGATCGCGGCGACGATGACCAGCAGCACCCCGCCGTAGACCAGCACGCGCGGCCGCAGAACGCGGCGCCGCATCTGCGCGCCGCTCCAGCCCTGCTCCAGGCCGTTCTCGGTGGCGAAGCGGATCAGGCCGCGCGGGTAGCCGACCTTGTCCATCACCGCGTCGCAGGCGTCGACGCAGGCGGCGCAGCCGATGCACTCGTACTGCAGGCCCTTGCGGATGTCGATGCCGGTCGGGCACACCTGCACGCACATCGTGCAGTCGATGCACTCGCCCTTGCCGGCGGCGCGCAGGTCGGCGTGCGCCAGCGTCTTCGCGCGCGGGCCGCGCGGCTCGCCGCGGCCGCCGTCGTAGGTGACGATCATCGTGTCGCGGTCGAACATCGCGCTCTGGAAGCGCGCATACGGGCACATGTACTTGCAGACCTGCTCGCGCATCCAGCCGGCGTTGCCGTAGGTGGCGAAGCCGTAGAACAGGATCCAGAACCACTCCCACGGGCCGAACGACAGCGCCGCCGTCTCGCTGGCGAGGGTGCGGATCGGCGTGAAGAAGCCGACGAAGGTGAAGCCCGTCCACAGCGCCAGCGCGATCCAGCTCGCCTGCTTGCCCGTCTTGCGCCAGAGCTTGTCGAAGGTCCACGGCGCGGCGTCGAGCCGCATGCGCGCGCTGCGGTCGCCCTCGAAGCGGCGCTCGATCCAGAGGAACAGCTCGGTGTAGACCGTCTGCGGGCAAGCGAACCCGCACCACAGGCGGCCGGCCACCGCCGTGAAGAGGAACAGGCTGTACGCGCTGACGATCAGCAGCGCCGCGAGGTAGAAGAAGTCCTGCGGATACAGCACCAGCCCGAACAGGTAGAAGCGCCGCGCGGAGAGGTCGAACAGCACCGCCTGCCGGCCGTGCCAGGCAATCCAGGGCAGGCCGTAGAACGCGAGCTGCGTCAGCGCGACGACGATCCAGCGCCACTGCGAGAAGCGGCCGCGGATCTCGCGCGGATGGATCTTCCTTTCGGCGCGGTACAGGCCGACCGAGGGCTCCTCCGCGATCGGGATCACGGGGCGGCGCGCGGCGGCCAGTGCGCCGGGGTCGCGGGTCATGCGTGCGTCCTCGTCCTCAGTTGGCCGTGCCGGCGTGCGACAGGCCCCAGACGTAGGCGCCGACCACGTGGATCTGCGCGGGCGTCAGCCGGCGTTCCTGCGCCGGCATCACGTTGGTCTTGCCGTGTTCGACCATGCGGATGATCGCGGCGCGGCCGGAACCGTGCAGCCACGTGTCGTCCGTCAGGTTGGGCGCGCCGATCGCCTGGTTGCCCTTGCCGTCGACGCCGTGGCAGCCCGCGCAGACGACGAACTTGGCGCGGCCCTTGTCCGCAGCGGCGGCGTCGTGCGGGCTGTTGGACAGGCTCAGCACGTACTCCGCGACGTTCTGCACGTCGTAGCCGTCGCCCACCGCGGCGGCCATCGGCGGCATCATCCCCTGGCGGCCGTGGGTGATGGTCTCGACGATGGCCTCGGGGCTGCCGCCGTAGAGCCAGTCGTCGTCGGTCAGGTTGGGGAAGCCCTTGCCGCCGCGCGCGTCCGAGCCGTGGCAGCCGGAGCAGTTGTTCATGAACAGCCGCTCGCCGATCGCCATCGCGCCCTTGTCGCGCGCGAGCTGCGGCGCCGGCGTCGAGGCGTACTTCGCATAGACGCCGGCGAGCTGCGCGTCCGCCCTGGCCTGTTCGTCGCGGTACTGCGCCGCGCTGCTCCAGCCCAGCAGGCCCTTGGAGCTGCCGAGTCCCGGATACAGCACGAGGTAGCCGACGCCGAAGACGATGGTGATGACGAACAGCACCATCCACCAGCGCGGCATCGGGTTGTTCAGCTCGCGCAGGTCGCCGTCCCAGGTGTGGCCGGTGTCGTCCTTGGGATTGGTGCGGGCACGGCTGGCGACGACCAGCAGCGCGAGGCAGCCGGCCAGGCTGGCCAGCGTGACGACGGCGACGTAGATCGACCAGCCGGGGGAGAAGAAGTCGCTCATCGCGGGTCTCCTGAATCGAGGAAGGGCAGCTCCTGCGCCTCGTCGAAGGCGGCGCGGTTGCGCGGCGACAGCGCCCACGCGACGATGCCGGCGAACACGGCGAAGGACAGCACGGTCACGGCGTAGCGCACGAGGTCGAGATCCATGGCTCGGCTCCTCACTTCACGGCGGTGCCGAGCACCTGCAGGTAGGCGACGAGCGCGTCGAGGTCGGTCTTGCCGTCGACCTCCGCCGCGGCGCCGGCGATGTCGGCGTCGGTGTAGGGCACGCCGACGCGGCGCAGGGCGCGCATGCGCGGCGCCATGCCGGCCGGATCGACCTTGCCGGTGGCCAGCCACGAGTAGGCGGGCATGTTGGACTCGGGCACCACGTCGCGCGGGTTGTTCAGGTGGATGCGGTGCCAGTCGTCGCTGTACTTGCCGCCCACGCGCGCGAGGTCGGGCCCGGTGCGCTTGCTGCCCCACTGGAACGGATGGTCGTAGACCGACTCGCCGGCCATCGAGTAGTGGCCGTAGCGCAGCGTCTCGGCGCGCAGCGGGCGGATCATCTGCGAGTGGCAGCCGTAGCAACCCTCGCGCAGGTAGACGTCGCGCCCGGCCAGCTGCAGCGCGGTGTAGGGCTTGAGCCCCTCGACCGGCTGGGTCGTCGACTTCTGGAAGAACAGCGGGACGATCTCGACCAGGCCGCCGATCGCGACGACCACCAGGATCAGCACGATCATCAGGAAGTTGTTCGTCTCGATCGCGGCGTGCGAGAACCCGGACTTGGTGGTCGTGGCGTCGTTGGCCATGTTGATGGTTCCTTTGCGTTCAGGCGTTCGCCACGGCCAGCGGGATGCGCACGGGGCTGTAGCGCCCGGTCGTGGCGGTCTTCCAGACGTTCCAGGCCATCACCAGCATGCCGGCCAGGTACATCAGGCCGCCGCCCAGCCGCACGACGTAGAAGGGGAAGGTCGCCTTGACCGTCTCGACGAAGCTGTAGGCGAGCGTGCCGTCGGGATTGACGGTGCGCCACATGACGCCTTCCATCACGCCCGCGATCCACATGGACGCGATGTACAGCACGATGCCGATGGTCGCGATCCAGAAGTGCAGCTCGATCGCCCGCACGCTGTACATCGCGGTGCGGCCGAACATGCGCGGCACCAGGTAGTACAGCGACCCCATCGTGATCAGGCCGACCCAGCCGAGCGCGCCCGAGTGCACGTGCGCGATACCCCAGTCCGTGTAGTGCGAGAGCGAGTTGACCGTCTTGATCGACATCATCGGGCCCTCGAAGGTCGACATGCCGTAGAACGACAGGCTGACGATCAGGAACTTCAGGATCGGGTCGTCGCGCAGCTTGTGCCAGGCGCCCGACAGGGTCATGATTCCGTTGATCATCCCGCCCCAGCTCGGCGCGAGCAGCACGAGGGAGAACAGCATGCCCACGCTCTGCACCCAGTCGGGCAGCGCCGTGTAGTGCAGGTGGTGCGGACCCGCCCACATGTAGGTGAAGATCAGCGCCCAGAAGTGGACGATGGACAGGCGGTAGCTGTAGACGGGGCGCTCGGCCTGCTTGGGGATGAAGTAGTACATCATCCCGAGGAAGCCCGCGGTCAGGAAGAAGCCGACCGCGTTGTGGCCGTACCACCACTGCACCATCGCATCCTGAACCCCGGAATACACCGAGTAGCTCTTGGTCAGGCTCACCGGGATGCTGGCGCCGTTGACCACGTGCAGCAGCGCCACCGCGATGATGAAGGCGCCGTAGAACCAGTTGGCGACGTAGATGTGGCGCACCTTGCGGATGCCGATGGTGCCGAAGAAGTTGACCGCGTAGATCACCCAGACGACCGCCAGCAGCAGCGCGATGGGCCATTCGAGCTCGGCGTATTCCTTGCCGCGCGTGATGCCCAGCGGCAGCGTGATCGCGGCCAGCACGATCACCGCCTGGTAGCCCCAGAAGTGCAGCGCCGCGAGCCGGGACGACAGCAGCCGCACCTGGCAGGTTCGCTGCACGACGTAGTAGCTGGTGGCCATCAGGGCGCAGCCGCCGAAGGCGAAGATCACGGCATTGGTGTGCAGCGGGCGCAGGCGGCCGTAGCTGAGCCACGGGATGCCGAAGTTGATGTCGGGGAAGGCCAGCTCCGCGGCGATGTAGACGCCGACCAGCATGCCCACCACGCCCCAGACGACCGCCGCGATAGAGAACAGGCGCACGGCCTGGTCGTCGTAGACGGCGTCGCTCGGCACGGTCGCGGAAGTGTTGACCATCGAATCCTCCAATCGATCCGGCACGTGCCGGATTGCCGCGTCATTCTTCCGGGGCGTCGCCTCGAGGTGCTTGATCGCCGTCAAGCGCCAGGCCGGCGTCGCCGAGGATGCGCTCGCCCTCGCGCTCGAGGTCGTCGAACTGGCCGGCGTCGAGCGCCCACGCGAACAGGCCCAGCAGCGCGAGCACGAGCAGCGCCGACAGCGGCACGAGCAGGTACAGGCTCTCCATCGCGTCAGCGCCCCAGCCGCGTCGAGTTCAGCACGACGACCAGCGAGCTGCACGCCATGCCCAGCCCCGCGGCCCAGGGCGGCAGGTGGCCGGTCACCGCCAGCGGCACGCAGGCCGCGTTGTAGGCCGCGGCCCAGGCGAGGTTCTGGTGCACCACGCGCAGCGTGCGTCGCGCCAGCGTGCGGGCGCGCGCGACGTCGGCG
>DASVLN010000329.1:0-5004 GCA_036384855.1 Burkholderiaceae bacterium
CCGGGCCGTCGGCGCCGCGCAGCAGCAGGTGCTCCGGCCGCACGCCCAGCGTCCAGTCCGCGGCGAGCGCACCGGCGTCGCCTGCGAACAGCCGGCGCTCGGCAGCGTCGAGCCGCGCCGCCGGCAGGAAGTTCATCTGCGGCTGTCCGAGGAAGCCGGCGACGAAGCGCGTGCGCGGACGCTCGTAGAGCTCCAGCGGCGGCCCCGCCTGCTCGAGGCTGCCGCCGTTGAACAGCGCGATGCGGTCGCCCAGCGTCATCGCCTCGACCTGGTCGTGCGTGACATAGACCATCGTCGTGCCGAGTTCCCGATGCAGGCGCGCGAGCTCCAGGCGCATCTGCACGCGCAGCGCGGCGTCGAGGTTCGACAGCGGCTCGTCGAACAGGAACACGCGCGGCTCCCGCACGATCGCGCGGCCGATGGCCACGCGCTGGCGCTGCCCGCCGGACAGCGCCTTGGGCAACCGTCCGAGCAGCGGCCCCAGCTGCAGGATCTCCGCCGCCCGATCCACCGCCGCGGCGATGTCGCGCTTCGAGCGCCCCGCCATGCGCAGCGCGAACCCGAGGTTCTGCGCCACCGTCATGTGCGGATACAGCGCGTAGCTCTGGAACACCATCGCCACCCCGCGTTCGGCCGGCGAGACGCCGTCCATCGCGTCGCCGCCGATGAGGATCTCGCCGCCGTCGGCGTCGTCGAGCCCCGCGATCAGCCGCAGCAGCGTGGACTTGCCGCAGCCCGACGGTCCGACGAAGACCATGAACTCGCCGTCCGCGATGTCGAGGTCGATGCCGCGCAGCACGTCGGTCGAGCCGAAGGCCTTGCGCACGCCGCGCAGCCGCAGCTCAGCCATGGGCGGCCTCCGCGCGCACCGCCGCGATCGTCTCGCGGTACCACAGCGCGCTGTCCTTGGGCGTGCGCCGCAGGGTCGCGTAGTCCACGTGCACGAGCCCGAAGCGCTTGCCGTAGCCCGAGTCCCACTCGTAGTTGTCCATCAGGCTCCAGTAGAAGAAGCCGCGGACGTCGACGCCGGCCTCGCGGGCGCGCGCGAGCGCCTCGAGGTGGCGGCGCATGTAGTCGATGCGCGGCGCGTCGGCGACGCGGCCCTCGACGACGACGTCGCCCGCGTTGGCCATCCCGTTTTCCATCAGGTAGATCGGCGGCAGGCCGGCATAGCGCTCGCGAAGGCCGACGAGCAGCTCCGTCAGGCCCTCGGGATGGATCTCCCAGCCCATGTCGGTGACGCCCAGCGCCTTGGGCGCAGGCACCGGCGGCTGCGCGCTGCTGGCCCAGATGCGCGTGTAGTAGTTGATGCCGAGGAAGTCCAGCGGCTGACGGATCACCGCGAAGTCCCCGGGCCGGATGTTGCGGGGGTAGTGCGCGATCCCGGTGTCCGGCGGATAACGGCCCTCGAAGAGCGGCTCCATGTACCAGCGGACGAACTTCGCGTACTCCGTGGCGGCGAGCGCCCGGTCGGCGGCGCTGTCGGTGGCCGCGCTGGTGGACGACTGGTTCAGCACGATGCCCAGCGGGGCGCGCGTCCCCGCGGCGCGCATCGCCTGCAGCGCCAGCCCGTGCGACAGGAGCAGGTGATGCGACACGTCGGCCGCGAGCGCCGCGTCCTTGAAGCCGGGCGCGAACTGCCCGCGCTCGTGGCCCAGCGTCGCGGTGCACCAGGGCTCGTTGTGCGTGGCGATGCCGGCGAGCCGGTCGCCCAGGCGGCGGCCGATCTTCTCCGCGTAGTCGGCGAAGCGAAGCGCCGTCTCGCGCTCCGCCCAGCCGCCGCGATCCTGCAGGCCTTGCGGGAGGTCCCAGTGATAGAGCGTCGAATGCGGGGCGATGCCGCGGGCGAGCAGCGCGTCGACCAGGCGCTCGTAGAAGGCCAGGCCTTCCTCGTTCCACGCGCCGTGGCCCAGCGGCTGCACGCGCGACCACGAGATCGAGAAGCGATAGGCGTCGACGCCCAGGCCGGCCATCAGCGCGACGTCCTCCGGCCAGCGGTGGTAGTGGTCGCAGGCGATGTCGCCGGTCTCGCCGCGCACCGTCTTGCCGGGCGTGTGCGAGAAGGTGTCCCAGATCGACGGGCCGCGGCCGCCGGCGGCGGCGCCGCCTTCGATCTGGTACGCGCTGGTGGCGACGCCCCAGAGGAAGTCGCTCGAGAGCGTCGTGCGCGTCTCGGGCGAGAGCGCGAAGGGATGTTGCAGATTCGACATCGATCGGGGTCTTTGCAGGTTTGAAATCGTTATCAGAGCAGAGCTCGAAGAAGCCGCGGGCCGCGGCTTGGCGTGGGGGGCGGCGGGATCAGTGCTTCACGGCACCCGCGGTGAGGCCATCGATCAGCCGGCGCGAGGCGAGCGCGAACATCGCCAGCAGCGGCAGGACGGCGATGGCGGCGCCCGCGCACATCGCGCCCCAGGGCGTCTGGCCGGACCCCTGCAGCGAGCGCAGCGCCAGGGGCAGCGTGTAGCGATCCATGTCGCGCAGCACCACCAGCGGCCCCATGAAGTTGTTCCAGGAGCCGATGAACGTGATCAACGCGAGCGTCCCGAGCGCCGGCCCGAGCAGCGGGAGGACGACGCGCCACCAGAGCCCGAACTCGCTGCAGCCGTCCAGGCGCGCGGCCTCCACGAGGTCGCGCGGGATCGCGGCCTCGATGTACTGGCGCATCAGGAAGATGCCCAGCGCGCTGCAGGCGCCGGGGACGACCAGCGCGCGCTCCTCGTTGGTCCAGCCGAGCCAGCTCATGGTCAAGGCCGTGGGCACCATGAACAGGAAGCCCGGCAGCAGCATCGTCAGCATCACCGCGGCATACAGGCGCTCCTTGCCTGCGAAGTCCAGCAGTGCGAACGCGTGGCCGGCGAGGCTGCAGAAGAACAGGTTCAGCAGAGTCGTCGCGATGGCGACGGCGAAGCTCCAGCCGAGGTTCTGCCAGAAGGTCGGCAGGCGCTCGAGCAGATCGCGCAGGTTGTCGCCGAGCGAGTGGCCGAACCACATTGGCGGCGGCATCGACAGGATCTCGCCGTTGCTGTGCGTGGCGAAGACGAACATGAACCAGAACGGCAGCAGCATCACCGCCGCGCCGGCGAGCACGACGAGGCGGCCCGCGACGAGCGCGCCGCGACGGTTGCGCGAACGCGCGCGCGAGCGGGCAGGTGCGCTGCCGCGTCGCGCGGAGCCGGGCATCGAGGTGGCGGGCATGGGGTGGGCCGTGGTCATGCGCGAGCTCCGAGCAGGCGCTTGTTGAGGGCGGTCGCGCCGGCGATGAGCAGGAACAGCAGCCAGGCGATGGCCGAGGCGGTACCGAAGTCGCCGTCCATGAAGGCGACGGCGTACATGTGCATCGCCGCCGTCTTGCCCGCCTGGTCGATGCCGCCGGTGCCGCCGGTCAGGATGAAGGGCTCCTCGAACAGTTGCAGGTTGCCGATGAGCGACAGCGTCACCGCGAAGAACACCATGGGCTTGAGCAGCGGCAGGACGATGTGCACGAAGCGCTGGCGCGCGTCGGCGCCGTCGATCTCGGCGGCCTCGAGCAGGTCGGTCGGGATCGTCTGGATCGCCGACAGGTACAGCACCGTGTTCCATCCGACGTAGCGCCAGAAGACCACCGCCGAGATCATCCACTTCGTGTAGCCGGGCTGGCTCCAGTCGATCGACTGCCCGGGCATCAGCCAGCCGAGCACGGGCACCTCGCGCAGCGTGGCGAAGGCGGCGTTCACGAGGCCGAAGTCCTTGGAGAACAGCGACGAGAAGACCAGCGAGATGGCCACCGTCGACGTGATGAACGGCAGGAAGTACGCGCCGACCACCGCGTTGCGCCAGCGCCCGAACGCGCGGTGCAGGAACCACGCCAGCGGCAGCGCGACGAGATGCTGCGGCAGGCCGGAGACCAGCGCGATCCAGACGGTGTTGAACATCGACTTGCGCAGCCAGTCGTCGCGCGTGACGGCGTACGCGAAGTTGTCGAGGCCGACCCAGCGCATGTTCCATACGCCGCCCACCGGATCCCATTGGTGGAACGACAGGGCGATGGAGAACAGCAGCGGGAACAGGCCGAAGGCCGCGAACAGGACGAAGAAGGGGCTGATGAAGACGTAGGGCGCCCAGCGCGCCGGGATCAGCGGGCGGCGGCGCGGCGCGGAAGTGACGGACGGCATGGCGGTCTCAATAGCGGCGCACGCGGCGCTCGATGGCGAGGCGGGCGTCGGAGAGCGCCTGCGGGATGGGCTTGTCGTGCTCGAGCACCTGGTCGAGCTCGGCGTTCACGATGTCCTTCGCCACCTGGTCGTAGCGGTCGACGTGCAGCGCGGGGATGCGTTCGCTCGCGGCGCGCCACTGCAGGCGCGCCGCCTGGCCGCCCAGGTAGGCGATGGGTTGCGCGAGGTAGTCGTCGTTCTGCGCGGCCAGCAGCGCCGGAAACGCGTCGAGCCGCCGGAAGGCCTCGAGCTGCTGCGCGCGATCCAGGCTCAAGGTGCGGATGAAGTCCCACGCGAGCGCCTTGTGCTCGGCACGCACCGGGATCGCCCAGTACGAGCCGCCCCAGGACGCGTACGTGCCGCCCGGCAGCGGCGCCGAGCGCCACAGGCCGGACTGCGCGGGCACGATCCAGTTCTTCAGGTGGCCCGCGAGCCAAGAGCCCATCATCTGCGTGGCCACGCGGTCGCGCCGGAAGCCTTCGCTCCATTCGCTGCTCCATGCCGCGATGCGCGCGTCGATGCCAGCGCGGCGCGCGGCGCGGGCGATCGTGAAGGCCCGTACGAAGCGCGGCGACTCCACCTGCGGGCGCCCCGCGCCGTCGAAATACACGCCCTGGCCGTCCGCCAGGCCGGCGCGGATCACGATGTCCTTCAGGTCGATCGCGCTGGCGAGCAGGTAGACGCCGGTCAGGCGCTTGAGCTTGACGCCGGCGGCGATGTAGGAGTCCCAGTCGCGCGTGAGATCCTGCTCGGTGACACCCGCGCGCGCGAGGAGGTCGGCGCGGTAGAACAGCGCGCCGGGGCCGATGTCGCC
>DASVLN010000330.1:0-2489 GCA_036384855.1 Burkholderiaceae bacterium
CGAGGCCAAGGCCGCCGCGGTCGACCAGGCGACGCTGCGCGTGTCGATCGAGAAGGTCGACCAGCTGATCAACCTCGTCGGCGAACTCGTCATCACGCAGGCCATGCTGGCCCAGAACAGCCGCGAGGGCCAGCTGAACCAGCAACTGCTCGCCGGCCTGACGGACCTGGAGCGCAACACCCGCGACCTGCAGGAAGCGGTGATGTCGATCCGGATGATCCCGATGTCGATGGTCTTCAACCGCTTCCCGCGCATGCTGCGCGACCTCGCCGGCAAGCTGGGCAAGAAGGTCGAACTGGTCACGCAGGGCGAAGCCACCGAGCTGGACAAGAGCCTGGTCGAGAAGATCACCGACCCGCTCACCCACCTCGTGCGCAACTCCTGCGACCACGGCATCGAGTCGCCTGCCGACCGCCTGGCCAAGGGCAAGCCCGAGCACGGCACGGTCACGCTGGTCGCGTCGCACCAGGGCGGCTCCATCGTGATCGAGGTGCGCGACGACGGCCGCGGCCTGTCGCGCCCCAAGCTGCTGGCCAAGGCCCGCGAGCGCGGCATCGACGCCCCGGACTCGCTGACCGACCAGGAGGTCTACGCGCTGATCTTCGCGCCGGGCTTCTCGACGGCGGAGCAGGTGACGGACGTCTCGGGCCGCGGCGTCGGCATGGACGTGGTCAAGAAGAACATCACGGCGCTGGGCGGCACGGTGGAGATCGACTCCGCCGAGGGCTACGGCATGAGCGTCAAGGTGCGCCTGCCGCTGACCCTGGCCATCATGGACGGCATGTCCATCGGCGTCGGCGACGAGTGCTACATCCTGCCGCTCGCCTCGGTGGTGGAGTCCTTCCAGGTCGCCCCCGGCATGATCAAGACGATCGGCGGCTCCGGCCGCGTGGTCGAGGTGCGCGACGAGTTCATGCCCGTCATCGACCTCGAGCGCGTGTTCGACGTGCCCCGCTTCGACTTCGAGCACGTCAGCAACATCATGGTCGTGATCGAGGCCGAGGGCGCGCGCGTCGCGCTGCTGGTCGACGAACTGCTCGGACAGCAGCAGGTCGTCGTCAAGAACCTCGAGGCGAACTACCGCAAGGTGCAGGACGTCTCGGGCGCCACGATCATGGGCGACGGCCGCGTCGCGCTGATCCTGGACACCGGATCGCTGGTCCGCCGCACCCGCCATTGACTGCCGAAGGCGGCGCGAGCCGCCCGCCAGGCCAACGCCGCGCGGCGCCCCGCGCCCGCGGCACCCCATGAAACGCATCACGAACTGAAACGGCCCACTCCATGTTGACCAATCTTTCCACGCCCGTGCGCGCCGCCATCCTCTACTCGCTGCTGTTCGGCAGCCAGGGGGTCGTCATCGCCGGCCTGAGCTTCGGCTGGTCGCCCGCGGCGATCATCACGTCCGGCCTCGTCCTCGTCAGCCTCGCAGGCATCCTGTTCTTCCTGTCCGTGCAGATGGTCAAGACGGTGGTCGGCGAGTTCACGCGCCATGCCAAGCTGATGTCGCAGGGCGACCTGTCGCACGAGATCCCCATCCTGGGCGGCGGCGAGTCCGTCGGCGCCCTGCGTGCGCTCAAGGCGATGCAGGAGGAGCTGCGCAAGACGATCGGCGCGATCCGCTCCGGCTCGCACGAGGTCTCCACGGCCTCGACCGAGATCGCCACCGGCAACCAGGATCTCAGCCAGCGCACCGAGCAGACCGCCAGCAACCTGCAGCAGACCGCCAGCTCGCTGTCGCAGCTGACCGGCAACGTCCGCCAGAGCGCCGACGCGGCCGCCCAGGCCAACCAGCTCGCGAGCTCGGCGACCCAGGTCGCGCGCCGCGGCGGCGAGGTCGTCTCGCAGGTCGTCTCGACGATGGAGGAGATCAACTCCTCGTCCAAGAAGATCGCCGACATCATCGGCGTGATCGACGGCATCGCGTTCCAGACCAACATCCTGGCCCTGAACGCCGCCGTGGAAGCGGCCCGCGCGGGCGAGCAGGGCCGCGGCTTCGCGGTCGTCGCCGGCGAGGTGCGTTCGCTGGCCCAGCGCTCGGCCGAAGCGGCCAAGGAGATCAAGTCGCTGATCGGCACGAGCGTCGACAAGGTCGAGACCGGCTCGAAGCTGGTGCAGGACGCCGGCTCCACGATGAGCGAGATCGTCGCCAGCGTGCAGCGCGTGACCGACATCATCGGCGAGATCAGCGCCGCGTCGCTCGAGCAGTCGCAGGGCATCGGCCAGGTCAACGAGGCCGTCAACCGCCTCGACCAGATGACGCAGCAGAACGCCGCGCTGGTGGAGCAATCCGCCGCCGCCGCCGAGAGCCTGAAGGAACAGGCGCATCGCATGACCACGGTCGTCGCCGGCTTCCGCACGGCGTCGGACTTCGCGATCGCCCCGGCCACCAAGCCGGCGCCGGTCGCCCACAAGCCGGCGGCCAGCAAGCCGGCCGCCTCGGCCGTCGCCGCCGCCAGGCCCGCCGCGCCCAAGCCGGCTGCGGCCAAGCC
>DASVLN010000331.1:0-4533 GCA_036384855.1 Burkholderiaceae bacterium
GACGGTCGCGGCGCGGTGGTGACGGAGCGGGGTGGCACGGCTTCGGATCTTGGGGTGGCGAAGGCGGATGGCGCGGGATTGTCCGCGCGCCCGGCCGCGCGGCCCACCCGGGCCGACCCGCGACGATGTAACCGGATGCACGGGACGGCCGCCGCGCGCGCGATACTCGCGGGAACGCCCGCTGCCGACCCCGCACCATGTCCCTGCCCACGCTCTCGCTGCTCGAGACCCGCATCCTCGGCGTCCTCGTCGAGAAGCAGCACACCGTGCCCGACACGTATCCGCTCAGCCTGAACGCGCTGACCGCCGGCTGCAACCAGAAGACGGCACGCGATCCCGTGATCGCCGCGAGCGAGGGCGACGTGCTCGCCGCGCTCGACACGCTGCGGTCGCTCAACCTGGTGTTCGAGGGCTCGGGCAGCCGCGTGCCGCGCTACGAGCACAACACCGGGCGCGTGCTGGGCGTGCCGAGCCAGAGCGTCGCGCTGCTCGCCACGCTGATGCTGCGCGGCCCGCAGACCGCCGCGGAGCTGCGGCAGAACAGCGAGCGGCTGCATCGTTTCGCGGACATCTCGTCGGTCGAAGGCTTCCTCGACGAGCTCGCGACGCACGAGCCGCCCTACGTCGCCCGCCTCGCGCGCGCGCCCGGGGCGCGCGAGGCGCGCTGGGCGCACCTGCTCTCGGGGACGCCGGCGGAAGTCGCGCCCACGGCCGCCACCGGCGCCGTCGGCACGCCGCTGGCGGACGCGGGACTGGGGTTGTCGGAGATCGCGGCGATGCGCGCCGAGCAGCTGCGCATGAATGCCGAGATCGGGCGCCTGCGCGCGCAGGTCGAGCGGCTCGCGAAGGAGCTGGGCGTCGACCTCGACGGCGATCCGCCCGCCGCCCCTTGAGGCCTTCAGTCGGTCTCGCCCTCGCCGAACAGCCGCAGCGCGTCGCGGTTGGCGCGCTCGCGGAAGCTCTTGCGGCCGAACAGCTTGGTCTGCGCCTCGGACGGCAGGTCGGTGATGTTGATGACGTTCTTCGAGATGAGCGTGTCGATCACGTCCTCGATCACGCGCACGAAGTCGGCGTCGAGCTCGGCGAAGCGCTCGCCGTGCTGCGAGCCGTCGGCCGCGGGCGGCCCGCCGAGGAAGGCGCGCACCTCGGGATGGTCGTCGGGCAGGAACTCGGCGCCGTCCTCGGCGTGGCGGTGCAGGCTCTCGACGACGCCCTCGGCGTTGCGGCGGATGAACGGCATCGGGCGATGATAGTCCCGCGCGCGCGGGCGTACCGCCGGCGCCGGCCGCGAAGCCGGAACCTCTTCACGCGCCCGCGCGCGGCGTGTCAGTGCGCAGGGCCGTTCAGGCCTTCGGCGTAGTCCGAGACCGCCGCGATCTCGGCATCGCTCATGCGCGCCGCGATGGTGGCCATCTGCGGGCTGTTGGCGCGCTTGCCGGAGCGAAACAGCTGCAGCTGCGCCGACACGTACTCCGCGTGCTGGCCGCCCAGGCGCGGATATTGCGCGGGGACGCCGGCGCCGGTCGGGCCGTGGCAGCCCGCGCACGCGGGCACCGCCTTCTCCGCGATGCCGCCGCGCCAGATCTTCTGGCCCAGGTCGACGGTCGCCTTGACCTTGGACTGGCCCGGCTTGGCCTTCTTCGACTCGTAGAACGCGGCGACGTTGCGCATGTCGGCGTCGGACAGCTGCGAGGCCATCGGCTTCATGATCGGGTTGTCCCGCTTGCCCGCCTTGAACTCCGTCAGCTGCTTGACCAGGTAGTCGGCATGCTGGCCTTGCAGGATGGGATTCGTCGGGATGCCGCGGCTACCGTCGGCGGTATGGCACGCGGCGCACACCGTCTTCGAGATCTCCTCGCCCTTGCCCAGGTCCGGCTTGGCCGGGCCCTTCGCAGCTTCTTCCGCCAGCACCGGGGAGGCGATCAGCGCCGCCAGGGCAAGCACGTACAGGGACCTCATCGCTAGCAACCCTTCTCGAGTCTTGGATGGAGAGAGCAAACCGGTCGATTTTATAATGCACCATGACCCGTCCGTTGCCCTCGCGCAAACCCTCACCCTCGCGCGCGTCGGCGGCGGACAAGCCCGCCTCGACGAAGCCCGCGGCCGCCCCGGCTCCGGGATCCGCGCCGGCCGCCCCGTCGCCGGCCAGGCAGGCCCTCGGCTGGCTGCACACCACGCGGTTCCTGACCTCGGCCAGCCGCATCGAGCAGCTGCCGCAGGGCGACATGCCCGAGATCGCGTTCGTCGGCCGCTCCAACGCGGGCAAGTCCTCGGCGATCAACACCCTCGCGCAGCAGCGCCAGCTCGCCTTCGCCTCGAAGACGCCGGGCCGCACGCAACTGATCAACCTGTTCGCCCTCGGCCCGAAGGACGCGCCCGAGGCCTACCTCGCCGACCTTCCGGGCTACGGCTACGCCGCCGTCGACCGCGGCAAGAAGCTGGTGTGGCAGAAGGTGATGGCCGACTACCTCGAGGTGCGCCGCGCCCTGCTGGGAGTCGTGCTGATGGTGGACAGCCGCCACGGTTTCACGCCACTCGACCAGCGGCTGCTCGATTTCGTCGCCCAACGCGTGCGCACGGGCGAGGTCAAGCTGCTGGTGCTGCTCACGAAGGCCGACAAGCTCACGAAGACCGAGGCGAAGGCTGCCGTCGATGCGGCGCAGGAGGTCCTGGGCGAGTTCGTCACCGAGGCCTCGGACATCGGCGTGACGCCGTTCTCCTCGCTGCGCCGCACCGGCGTCGAGGACGTCGCCGAGACCCTGCGCGCCTGGGTCGACGCGGCGCCGGAACGGGTGGAGTTCGAGCTGCCGCCGCCCTCGGCGGACGGCGACGTGCCGCTCGACGAGTCCCCACAGGGCTGAAGCGCGCCCCGCGCCTCGCTCAGGACCCCGTCGCCAGCGACCGCCACGCCGCCTCGGCGAACACCGCCGCGTGGTCGGACGGCTTGCCCTTGACGCGCTCCGACAGCCAGGCGCGGCAGTAGACCTCGGACTGGCCGATCAGCAGCGGCACGTAGGTCTCCTTGGGCAGCTCGCGGATCGCCCCTTCCTCGACCCCGCGCACGAGCCAGCGCCGCAGTTGCTGGTGGCGCGCGCGGTTGCGGTCGGCGAGTGCCTGCGCGTGCGGCCCGGCGGCGACCGATGCGCGGGCGCGGTAGACGAAGCGCGCCAGCCGCGGCTGCGCCGTCACCCACTCCAGGTAGCTGCGCACGCTCGCCTCGACCGCGTCGCGCGCGTCGCGGGCGGCCTCGATCTGCGGTTCGACGAGCGCCGCCTGGTCGTCCAGCGCCGCGAAGAACAGCGCGGCGACGAGGCCGTCCTTGTTGCCGAAGTGGTGGTAGATCGAGCCGATGCTCGAGTCGGCCGCGGCGCGGATGTCCTCGATCGTCGTCGCCTCCAGGCCCGTGCGCTCGAAGCAGTCGAGCGCGCACGCCATCAGCTGGCGCTTGTGCGCCTTGCGCGCGCCGGGCTCGGCGCGTTCGAAGACGCGGCGGAGGTCTGCGGAGGTCATGTCCGCCGGGAGTATAGGCACCGGACGCCGCGCTGGATTGAAGGCAAGTTCTAGAACTATATTCTGTAATGCGCTAGAGTCGTTCCGTCGTGTCTTGCCGCAGGTGGAATCCATGAGCTCCGATCGCCCGGGCGCGCGCGTCGCGCTGCGCACCTTCGTCTACCGCCAGGTGCTGAACTTCTGGCCGTGCATCCGCCGATCCGGTGGGCGCGTGGTCGCGCTCGCGCCCGACTTCTCCCGCCTGACCGTGCGCCTGCGCCTGGGCTGGGGCACGCGCAACGTCGTCGGCACGATCTTCGGCGGCGCGATGTTCTCGTCGACCGACCCGATGTACATGCTGATGCTGCAGCGCATCCTCGGCCGCGACTACGTCGTCTGGGACAAGCACGGCGCCGTGCGCTTCAAGCGCCCGGCGCGCTCGACGCTGTACGCCGAGTTCCATGTCAGCCCCGAGCGCCGCGCCGAGGTGGTCGAGGCGGTGCGCGCGCGGGGCGAGGGCGATTTCACGTGGACCATCCTGTTCAAGGACGCCCGGGGCATCGTGCACGCGGAGATCGACAAGACGCTCTACGTCGCCGACAAGGCGTTCTACAAGCGCAAGGTGGCCGCGCGCGAGGCGGCGCAAGGCGCGGCCGCCGCGGCCTGATCGCTGCCGGTCATCGCGGGATCGAGCGCGGCGCCAAAGAAAAAGGGACTGCCGAAGCAGTCCCCTTGCGACGTGCGCGGTGCGCGGCGCGGGCGGCGAGCCGCCCGCTTCGGACTTACATGTCCATGCCGCCCATGCCGCCCATGCCACCCATGCCGCCGCCGGGCATCGCCGGGGCGTCTTCCTTCGGGGCCTCGGCGACCATGCACTCGGTCGTCAGCATCAGCGAGGCGACCGACGCGGCGTTCTGCAGCGCGGTGCGGGTCACCTTGGTCGGATCCAGGATGCCCATCTCGATCATGTCGCCGTAGGTGTCGTTGGCGGCGTTGAAGCCGAAGTTGCCCTTGCCTTCCAGCACCTTGTTGATCACGACCGAG
>DASVLN010000332.1:0-15992 GCA_036384855.1 Burkholderiaceae bacterium
GCGCGCACGGGCGCCGGGGCGCCGGCGGCCGCCGCAGCGCCCGCGGGCGGCACGTGCTTGGCCACGCGCGCCTTCGAGGCGGTGCGGATCTTGTCGGTGATCTCCTCGGCCAGCTGCTTCAGGCCGTCGGCCACGCCGATCTTGGGCTTGGCGACGAAGTCGATCGCGCCCAGCTCCAGCGCCTTGAGCGTCACCTCGGCGTCGCGCTCGGTCAGCGTCGAGACCATCACGACCGGCATCGGCCGCAGCCGCATCAGCTTGGAGAGGAAGTCGATGCCGTCCATGCGCGGCATCTCGACGTCGAGGGTGATGACGTCGGGGTTGAGGTTGCGGATCATCTCGCGCGCGGCGAACGGGTCGCTCGCCGAGCCGATGCATTCCATGTCGGGCTGGCGGTTGATGATCTCCGTGAGCAGGCTGCGCACGAGGGCCGAATCGTCGACGACGACCACGCGGGTCTTGGACATGTGTTGGTCTCCCCGGGGTGGGCCGTCTCAGAACAGGTCGATCGAGCCGCCGCCCGTCGTCGCGGGAGCCGCCTTCTGGGCGGCCACGCGATCCTGTTGCACGAGCGCGTCGGTGTTGGTGGGCGCGAGGCGCTTGACCATCGCCTTGCCGCTGGCCGGCAGGAAGCAGACCTTGCGCGGGTAGATCTCGAGCACGTCCTTGGAGACGATGGGGATGCGCTCCGTGTTGAGGAAGTCCATGACGAACTTCGTGTTGCGCTCGCCGACGTTGATCGAGTTCATGCCCGAGATCACGGCGCCGCCGCCGAAGATCTTGGCCTCCATCGTCAGGCGCGTCGCGCCGCGCTTCATCATCTCGTTGATCAGCAGTTCCATGGCGTACGTGCCGTAGCGGCCCGAGTCGCCGTTGCCCTCGGGCAGCATGAAGTGGTTCATGCCCCCGATGCGCGCCTGGCGGTCGTACAGGCAGGCGGCGATGCACGAGCCGAGCGTCGTCATCACCAGCAGGTCCTCGTTGTCGACGTAGTACTCGCCGGGGAGCACCTTCACGGCCTCGTTCTGGAAGTGCGCGTCGTAGAAGAAGAACGACGCCTCGCCCGGCTTGCGCGCGGCCGACTTCAGGCGCTCGAGGCGAGAACCGGGGCCGGAGGTCGCGCGCAGCGTCGTCGCCGGCGGGCGTGCGCCCGGGACGGGGGTCATGGTTTGGAGGGCCATTGAATGCAGACCTGATGGGGTGTTTCGGATTCGTCGGGGGCGTCCGCGGAGCTCAGACGCGCTGGTAGATGGTCTTGCCGCGCAGTTGGAACAGGTCGCGCGAGTCGGTGAAGTTCTCCGAGTGGCCGACGAACAGCAGGCCGCCCGGCTTCATCACCTCGTGGATGTGCTCGAGCACCTTGCGCTGGGTGGCGTGGTCGAAATAGATCATCACGTTGCGGCAGAACACCATGTCGAAGGGCTCGCCGAGCGACCACGCGGTCGCCATCAGGTTGAACGTGCGGAACTCGACGAGCTTCTGCAGCTCGGGCTTGACGCGCATGAAGCCGGCGTTCGCGCCCTTGCCGCGCAGCATGTGGCGTTGCAGGCGCTGCGTCGACAGGCCCCGCGCATCGGCCGCGTAGACGCCGCGCTGGGCGGTGGCCAGCACCTTGGTGTCGATGTCGGTGGCGAGCAGCCGGGCCTGCTTGCAGCCGGCCTCGACCAGCGTCATCGCGATCGAGTAGGGCTCCTCGCCCGTCGAGGCGGCGTTGCACCACATGCGGATCGGCTTGCCGGCCAGCGGCACGAGGGCCTCGGCCAGCGCGTGGAAGTGGTGCTCCTCGCGGAAGAACGAGGTCAGGTTGGTCGTCAGGCAGTTGATGAACTCCTGCCACTCGACGTCGCCGGCCGCGCCGGTCGCGCGCTCCAGGCCGTCGAGGTAGTCGGCGAAGCTGCGGTCGCCGGTCTCGCGCAGGCGGCGCGACAGCCGGCTGTAGACCATGGCCCGCTTGCCGTCGTGCAGGCTGATCCCGGCGCGCTGGTAGATCAGCTTCTGCACGCGCTGGAAGTCCCCGTTGCTGAACGTGAACTCGTGGGCGGCGGCGTCGGGCGAGGCGAGGGTGGCGAGGTCGGTGCTCATCTTTGGGCGGGCTTCCCGCGTGGAACCTGGATTCGGTACGGGTTTATCGGACGATGCCGCCCAGTCTCAAGACTCTCGCCCTGGCGCGGCGAGCCGAGATGGCCGTGAAATGCGGCGCTTTTCGCGTTTCCCGGCCGGCTAGGGCGGGCGTTAGACTGACCCCGCACCAGGGCGACCGTCCGTCGCCATCGTTCCTGTCGATCCATTGACAGCTTTCCCCGTGAACTCGAAGCCCGAATTCCCGCTGCCCGCGTCCGAGGCGCTCCGCCTGGAGCAGGCCCTCGCGTTGCTCGCGCAGTCGGGGCACGGCCGTCCGACGGGCGTCGAGGGCAGCCCCGGCTGGCTCCAATCGCTGATCGACGCGCTGTGCGACCTCTCCAGCCGCGATGGCCTGACCGGCCTCGCCAACCGCCGGTATTTCGAGAACGCGCTCGCGCGCGAGTCCGACCGCGTCGCGCGTTCCGGGGAGCCCGCGCTGCTGCTGATGCTCGACATCGATCACTTCAAGCGCATCAACGACCACCACGGCCACGTCGCCGGCGACCTCGTCATCAAGGCGGTCGCCGACGCGCTCACCGCCACCGTGCGGCCGATGGACCTCGTCGCGCGCATCGGCGGCGAGGAGTTCGCGATCATCCTGCCCAGCTGTCCGCCGGCCTTCGGTGCCGCGGTGGCCGAGCGCCTGCGCGGCTGCGTCGAGGAGCGCGCGATCCATCTCGTCGGCGGCCAGACGCTCGGCTGCACGATCAGCATCGGCGGCGCCTATGCGCCCCAGTGGGTGCGCTCGACGCCCTCCGTATGGATGGAGCGCGCCGACCTGCAGCTCTACCGCGCCAAATCCGAGGGCCGCAACCGCACCTGCCTCGAGCCGACGCCCGTTTCCGTCGTCTCGGCGGAGGAGAAGGGCCTGCTGTTCGCCTCGTCCATCTTCGGGGAAGACCTTTCATGACGACCACGACCACGGCTCGCCCCGCCGTCGCCGGCCGCCGCGCACGCATCACCGCCATCACCAGCGGCAAGGGGGGCGTGGGCAAGACCTTCCTCTCGGCCAACCTCGCCGCGGCGCTCGCGCGCCAGGGCGAGCGCGTGCTGGTGCTCGATGCCGACCTGGGTCTCGCCAACCTGGACGTCGTGCTCAACCTGTTCCCCAAGATCACGTTGCACGACGTCTTCACCGGCAAGAGCACGCTCGAGCATGCGATCCTCGAGGCGCCGGGCGGCTTCTCGGTGCTGCTGGCCGGCTCGGGGATGGTCGAGTACTCGCGCCTGACGCCCGAGGTGCGCCAGCAGCTCGTCGACGTCATCGAGCAGGTGGTGCCGCGCTTCGACCGCATCCTGCTGGATACCGGGGCCGGTATCTCGGACGTCGTCCTCTACACGGTGTCCCTGGCCGATGAGGTGCTCATCGTCGCGACGCCGGAGCCCACGTCGCTCACCGACGCCTATGCCACCATCAAGGTGCTCGCGACCACGCAGGGCCGGCGCGACCTTCGCGTGCTGGTCAACCAGGTGAGCAAGCCGGGCGAGGGGCGCGTGATCCGCGGCCAGTTGCAGCAGGTCGTCGACCGCTTCGTGAGCCCGGGGCTGGAGGTGCCCGTGAAGCTGGAGTTCGTGGGCGAGGTGCCGTCCGATGCCGCCGTGCGCGACGCCGTGAAGAAGCGTCAGCTGCTGCTCGAGTGCCTGCCCGGCTCGAACGCGGCGCAGGCGGTGGTTGCCGGCGCCACGCGCCTGCGCGCCTGACCCGCGCGCGGCCCTGGCGCCGCAGCCTCGGCCCGGCAAAGGCCATCGTCCCGCGGGACAATCTCTCCCATGACCACCCCCCCCGACGCCGCCTCCGGCGACGCCACCGATCCCCGCGACGCGCCGAGTCCGACATCGCTGTTCGAGCAGCTCGGCGGCGAGCCCGGCGTGCGCGCGCTGGTCGACCGCTTCTACGACCTCATGGAGCTCGAGCCCGAGTTTGCCGACCTGCGCGGTCTGCATCCGACGACGACCGAGGGCTCGCGCGACAAGCTGTTCTGGTTCCTCTGCGGCTGGCTGGGCGGCCCCGACCACTACATCGAGCGCTTCGGCCACCCGCGCCTGCGCATGCGCCATTTCCCGTACGCGATCGGGGTCTCCCAGCGCGACCAGTGGATCACCTGCATGGGCCTGGCCATGGCGGAGATCGGCGAAGCGGGCGGATTCACGCCGGCGATCCAGCAGCGGCTGCTGCAGGCATTCGCGCAGACGGCAAATCACATGAGAAATACCCCGTTTTGACGCGGGCGACCTGCGCCGTCCTGGCGCAGACTGCATTCATGCGGCCGGCGCGATCCGCCTGCCACAGATGGTTCGAGGGGATGTATCCCCAACTTGCATCGGCCCAGCCCTTTACTGTGCGTCGAAACTAAGAAATACTTAGTTCATGCTCAGTCAACGCCGCTGATGCCCACCGCGATCCGACACCGTGCGTGCCGGACGCCATCCCCTCCCACGCGCGACCGGTCGCGCGTCTGCCAGCCTGCGGTGCCGACACGCTCGCACCGTCAGCCATCCCCCGGAGCGGCCCTCCCATCCTCGTTCGCTGTCGTCACGCACGTGGCGACGGCATGCGCCGCTCCGCCCTTCATCGTTCGTCCTTGGACATCCGTTTCTTCCTTCCATCATCAAGGGAGTCAAGATGCTTGAAGCCCCGTCCGCGTCCGATGTCGCGACGCCTCCTGCGCCCGAGGCGCAGCCGAACGAGCAGCAGGCCGAGCGCCTCACCCGCGAGATCGTCGCCCGCTTCGCGTGCGATCCCGTCGCCTTCGCCACTTCGTACCAGGTCGAGCCCTCGGCCTTCGTCCGCGACTACCTGCAGAGCCTGAACAAGCGCCTGAGCGGCTTCGCGACAGCCCCGCGCGAAGCGGCGGAGCCGTCGCGCCGGCTGGCGACGCTGGGCTTCGACCAACTGGCCGACGTGCCCGGCGGCTTGCCGGTCGATGCCGACCTCTGGGGGCCCGAGAACGCGCCCCGGATGGGGGCGGCTGCCGTCGTGAGTGTGGTCGCGTCCGTCGCCACCGTGGTGACGTCCGTGGTGCAGGCGTATACCGCCCTCACCAGCCTGATCAAGCACAAGCCGCTCTGATGGCGCTCGCCGCCGGGATCGGCGCGGATGCGTCTGCGCCGATCCCCTGTGAACGGATGTGCTTTACGAATCCAGGAGTCAACATGCACACAGTCGATGAACTGATTCCCCCGCGGAATCGCGAACAGCGTCCGGCCAGCGCGGCGCAGATCGGGGACAGCGTCCCCGTCATGGCCCTGCGCGCCGGGTCGGCGCTCGACGCGGCGAGCTCGCATGAATGCGCGCGGCTGCTGCGGCGCTTCGTCCACGATCCGGTCGAGACCGCCAGCGAAGCACGCATCGATTCCGCCGAGTTGATGCGGCGCTACCGCGCGGGCGTCGATCGCAGGATCGCCGAGGCAGGTGTCACACGCGACGGGGCCGCGCGCCGACCCCTGGCCACCCTGGGCCCGGATGCGCCCTGCGAGGTCGACCTCCCCGGAGGCGCAGGCCAGTCGCGCCCCATCCAGATGGGGATCGCCTCGCTGTCCTCCGCGATGACGGTGGTGACCGTCGTGTCTGCGGCCCTCTCCGCAATCAGCAGCCTGTTGAGGCACAAGCCGGTGTAGTCCGTCGCGGGCCCTTGTCCGAGGGTGTCCCTGCCGACGCGGCGAACGCGGCGGCGTGTGGGGACGGCGGGATCCTTGCCGGGGTCGGCGGCTGCGTTCAAGAAGCTTGCAGGAGGAGAGTCCATGAAACCGTACGAAGAGGGCCGAAGCGGGCCCCAGCAGGAGCGCTTTCTCCTGCCCATGATGTTCCAGGCGCTGGTCGTGGAATCGACGACCCGGTGCAACGCGAAATGCGGCATGTGCTACCAAGGTGCGGGCCCCAAGGGCTCCGACTATCTCGGCGACGCGGCGTTGAGCGTCGACGACATCAAGCAGGTCCTGCGATCCGGGCTGTCCATCCCCTCGCTCACCAGGCGCTTCCACATGGCCGGCGGAGAGGCCTTCATCAAGGTCGACGAGTGCGTCGAGATCTTCTCGTATGCATCCGCCCTGGGATGGCGCGAGGTTTCCTGCACGACCAACGCCTACTGGGCCGCGGACATCGCCAAGGCCCACGGACTTGCCAGGCGCTTGCGCGATGCCGGCCTGCAGCGGGCGGAGATCAGCTGGGACCACTGGCATGGCCCCCACATCCCGGCCCACGCGATCAACAACTGCCTGCACGCGATGGAGGCCAACGACATCCAGACCAATCTCCGGCTGCTCACCTCCCGGTCGCATTCGGCCGAGGAGGCGCTGGCCGCCCTGTCGCCGGCTGCGCTGGCAAAGGCCTCCGTCATCACGTCGGCGCCGGTATTCCAGGTCGGACGCGCGATGGAGCTGCCCGCCGAGGACATCTACGCGAGCGACCAGAACGCCACCTGCCACTCGGCGCTGAACCTGACCGTCAATGCCCGTGGCTTCGTGTATCCCTGCTGCGCGGGCTTCGACCAGACGAACTCCGAGCTGTTCGGCAGCATCCGGGAGCGCGACATTGCCGACATTGCCGCGGACATCAACCGCTCGCTGCTCGTGCGCCTCGTGGTGTTCGAGGGAATCAACTCCTTGCGGCCGATCCTGCAACTGCTGGGCGAGGAATTGAAGGATCAGTACAGCTCCATCTGCGGCATGTGCTTCGAGGTGTTTTCGAACCCCGAGCGTGTGCGCAAGCTCACCGACTTCTTCCAGCAGATCGAAGCCGAGGCGTTGCGGGAGGCCTTGCAGAAGCGGAAGTCGGATTCTTCCGACGCGGACGAGCTGGAGGTCGCCCAATGACGGATGCGCTCGCAAGGGCAGAGATGAGCTTCGTCGACAACCTGCGCCGGATCGCTGTCATTGCGCAGGTCGACGATTCCTCCGGCGTCCCGACTTTGCTGCCTTCAGTCGACGCCTTGCTGCGCTGGGTCGCGGAGTACAACGCGGCTTTCGTGCAGGCCAACGAGCGGTGGTGCGCCGGCCGCCTGCATTCCTTCCATCATCGACAGGTGACCCTGGCCGGACGTCATCTGTTCCTGGCGCCCGACGACATCCTGCGAATCGGCCGGTACCTGCAGAAGATCGGCGTCTCACTGGCCGTCAGCGTACCGATCCAGGAGATGAGCCGGTACCCTCTCGTGCTGCCGACCTTGCGCAGCGAACTGCCAGGCCTCTACGTCCAGATCGAATGCGCGGAGGCCTCGGCCGGTGTGGACGCCGACGTCGATGCCGCAACCACCGCCGCAGCCGCAGCCGAACCCCAGCCCGAAGCCAAGCGCGGCCTGTCTTCGGAATCCCGGCGAGCACTCGAGGCGCACGTGGACAGTGGCGGCAGCGTCAATCTGCTATCGTCGATCGCCGAACTGCGACATGCCGGACTCGCCCAGCATGAAGGGCTCAACCGGGCGGGCTTCTCGGTCGCGCGGCCCGCGCCCCGAGGCACGCGGCCCATGCATCGCATCCACCGCGTCTCGCCGTGCTCCGACTACCTGGGTTGGCACGTCGACGCCGCCGGCGACATCTTCCCGTGCATCGGCATGGTCGGGCATGCGCCGGCAAGGCTCGGCAATATCGCGGGACGGTTCGTCGACGCGCTGCATGCGCTGGCGGGGACGCGGGACGCGATGGTCGGGTTGGCCGAGCGAGGCCCCGATTTCCTCGCGCCGCCGGCCTCCGTGCCGTTCGACCTCTGCGCGCTGCATCGGGATGCGGTGACGGACCTGGAATCCATCTGACGTGCCGTCGAAACGAACCAGGTGGCTTCTGGGCAGCATGGGCATGCTGCTCGTGGTGATAGCGACATGCGCGATCGTCGGCAAGGCGGCGGCGCCCAGGAGCCGCGTGACGACGGCGCATCCGCGTGTCCGCGACATCGAACGACGCATCGAGGCGGCCGGGACGATGCGACCCGTCTCGGTCGTGCACGTGGGGGCACTCGTGTCCGGAGTCGTGGTCAATGCGACGGTCGAAGCCGGTGATCACGTGCAGCGCGGACAACGGATTGCCACCATCGACCAGGAACCCTACCGGCTGCAGCTCGAGCGCGCTCATGCCCTCGCGCGCGCGGCTCAGCGGCGCGCCGCGCAGGCGCGCAGTGCCTTGTACCGCCAGCAGGATCTTCAGCGCGCGGGCTTCATCGCGCCAGCCGCCTTGGATGCGTCCGAGGCGGCGGCGCGAGAAGCCGACGAGGATGTCCGCGTCGCCTTCGCCGACGTCGAGACGGCGCGCATCAACCTCGCCCATTGCGAAATCGATTCGCCCATCTCAGGCATCGTGTTGACCAAGGAAATCGCGGCAGGGCAGTCGGTCGCTTCATCGTTCCAGGTGCCAGACCTGTTCACCATCGTGTCGCGCTTGGACAGGCTGGAGGTCGTCGCGATGTTCGCCGAGGCGGACCTCGGCGCCGTGACGCCGCATGCCGAAGTCAAGCTGCAGGTGCCGGCCTTCCCCGACCGGAATTTCACGGCGACCGTCGAACGCGTGCTGGACACGCCGGAAAGCCGGCAGGGCGTCGTGATGTTCCCTGTGGTGCTCGGCCTCGCCAACGCCGGCGGGCTGTTGCGCCCCGGCATGACCGCCTATGCGGAGCTGCGGGTCGCCAGCGTCCGAGGCGCGTTGACCGTTCCGCACAAGGCGGTCGCCTTCGCTCGTTCTCGTGATCGCGCCGCGCACCAGGAGGCCTCCGGGCCGCGGCATCTGTACGTCCTGCGCAACGGGGCCGTCACGCCGATCACCGTCCAGTTCGGCGCTTCCGACGAACTCGGGACGCAGGTGCTGCCGGTCGATCGTCTCGATCCGCACGACGATGTCGTGCTGACTGATTCTCCGTGAGTGAACCATGTACCTCATACCCATGTCGCCGGCTGATATCCCGGCCTACCTTCGTGGCTTTGCCGACTGGCACGCGCAAGCGCTGCTCGACGTCGCGATCGGTGACGGCCGGGACATCGACGAATTGCACGCGCGAGCGCAGGCGCAGATACAGCCCCAGTTCGGGGAGAACGGCCTGCCGGTCGGATCGACGATCTTCGACCTCTGCACGAACGATGCGAACGAAAGGGTCGGAGTCCTCTGGGCGGGTGGCGCGGACTTCGGCTTCGGGCCGCTGTTCTATATCCACGATCTTCGAATCCATGCGCCGTTCCGACGTCGTGGCTTCGCTCGCGAAGCCCTGGACGAGGTGTACCAGATCGCGAAGGAGCGTGGCGGCGTTGTCGGCGTCGCGTTGAGCGTGTTGGCCGGCAATGCCGCGGCGCGCGAACTCTATCGAGCGAGCAGCTTCAGGGTGCTGTCCGAAGTCATGGTGAGGGCCCTTTGAGTCATCGCAGCACCTCGGGCGTCGCCACGCCACCGTTCGGCCGAGGTCGCCGAACGGCCACTTTCGCTCCGTGATTCCGGCCTCAATGAAAAGCGCAATCACCCTCATCCGCTCCGTGAGCGTCGCGCTGCTGGCGTACGTCCTCATCGATGGCCCATTGGGAATGCTCTTGCAGAGCGCGCTGCCCGGTGAAACCGATGGACGGGGACATTCGGTGGGACTGCCGCTGATGCTGGGCGACCTGACGATCCATGGCATCGCACTCTTCGCGGCGGGTGCTCTGGCCGCCAGCACGACATCCGAGTCGTCGCCGCGAGGGGCCTTCGTGGCCAGCGCGGCGGTTTTCGCGTTCGTGCTCGGACTCACCCTCGCGTTGTGGGATGCCGAGCCGGCATGGTTCGACATCGCCTGCCTCCTCATGACGCCGCCATTCCAGTTGCTGGCATCTGCCTGGCATCGCGCCGCAGGAAAGGATCCGCACGCATGAGCAATCGTATGTCCCCCGACGACCCCGACCGCGGCATTGCCACGATGATGTCCTTCTCTTCCTCGCAATCGAGTTCGCCTCCCATCGAATGTTCGCGTGCGCTGCCGTCGCCCGCAGGGCGTGGCCCGTCGACGTGGCAGCTGCTGCGCGCCGAGAGCGGCCGCCAGCGCACGCTTCTGGCGCGCTATCCCCTCGAGGCGGCGGTGACGGTCGTCGGCTTCGCCTGCATGTTCCTGATCTTCGCGGCGATCGGCACGGTGTCGACCGGTCCCTACGCGATCTTCAGCGGCAGCCTGCAGTCGCTGGCGCTGATCTACGTCCTCTGGACGATGTCCGCGGCGACGGTGGTCGCGGGCGCCTCCCAGGTCAGCGCCGACGCCGCGATCGGCGTGCTGGAGAACCTGTTCCTCTCGTGCTCGCCGATCATCCGCATCCTGTCGGCGCGCACGGCGGCGCGGATCTGCCTGAGCGTGCCGATGGGGCTCGTCCTCCTGGCCGCCTTCTGCCTCGGGACAGCTTGGGCGCCTCCTCCAGTCGTGGTGGCAGCGATGGCCGTGGCAGCGCTTGCCTGCGGGCTCACCGGACTCGGGCTCGGCTTCGCATTCGCGGGCGCCGCGCTGGTCACCAAGCGGATCGTGGTGCTGGGCATGCCCGTGAACTTCCTGTGCATGCTGGCCTTCATGTCGCAGCATGCGGCGGCGGGCGATCGGCTCGACAACCCAGTGCTGTACTTGCCCTTCGTCGCCGCCGCGACCTTGGTGCGCCGCGCGGTGGAGCTGGGACGCTTCGAGCCCGTGCTGGTGGCCCAGGCTCTGGTCGGCGTCCTGGTCTGGGTGCCGCTGGGTCGCCTCGTGCTGGCGCGCTGCGTCCAAGCATGCCGGCGCGTGGGATCGGTCAATCTGTACTGAGCATGTCGACGTCCGAGATCTTCGCGATCGATGCCGCGGGCCTGTCGCGCATCTTCCATCCGCCCGGCGCGTCGCGGGTCGAGGCCTTGCCGCCACGCGACTTGCGCGTACGGGCGGGCGAGAGCGTGGCGCTCACCGGCGCATCCGGTTGCGGCAAGAGCACGCTCCTGGGCCTGCTGTCGCTGATGGAGGCGCCCAGCGCGGGCGTACTCCGACTCTTCGGCACCGACGTTTCGGTGCTGGGGCGCTCGGCACGGGCACGTTTCCGCCAGCAGCACATCGGCGTCGTGTTCCAGAACTTCTGCCTGCTGAAGGATCGCAGCGTCCTGGCGAACGTCGAACTGCCGCTGGCCTACGCCGAGCTCTCGCCGGCGAAGCGCCGCGAGCGGGCGCTCGATTGGCTGGGGCGCGTCGGACTCGGGAACCTGGCGCACCGTCATCCCACCGAGTTGTCCGGCGGCCAGCAGCAGCGCGTCGCGATCGCGCGCGCCATGGCGACGGGGCCGCGCCTGCTGCTCGCCGACGAGCCGACCGGCAGCCTCGACCGCGACACCGGCGAGCGTGTGAGCGACGACCTGCTGCGTTTCTGCGCGGACACCGGCGCGACCTGCGTCATCGCGACGCACGACCCCCTGCTCGCCGCACGCTGCGCTCGCGTGGAACGGATGGATCGCGATGCGTGCCGCTGACTTCGCCCGAGAGGTGTCCGGGGCGCTGCTGCGCGACCGCCTGCGGGCGGCGCTGACGGTGGCCGGGATCGCGGTCGGCTCCTTCGCGGTGGCGGCGCTGCTGAGCCTCGGGGCCGGCGTCCAGGGCGCGATCGGCGACTCGCTGAAGGGGCTGGGCGAGAACCTCGTGATCGTGACGCCGGAGCGGTCCCGGTCGGGCGCGCTCGCTGGCGCGGCGGCGCAGGCGGCGGCATTGACGGAGGCCGACGTGCGGGAACTTCGCCGGCTCGACGCGGTGCAGGCCGTGTCCGGCGTCGTGACCGCGCGGGTGTCGGCGGCCGCGGGGCCGGAGTCGATCACCACCACCTGCCTCGGCGTCGATGGCGAATACGCCGACGTCGTCCGGCTCGAGCTGGACGAGGGCGGCGCTGCGCGCGACGAGCTCGGCGCGTCGCCCTGGCCGGTGGCCGTGCTGGGTGCGTCCGTGGCCGCGCGGCTTTTTCCGGATGGCGATGGGGTCGGGCGGCGCATCGAGCTTTCCGGGCACCGCGTGCAGGTCGTGGGCGTCGCGCGGGAACGCGGCCGCGACGCCGGGGGCGCGGACGAGGACGACTTCGTGCTCGTGCCCCGGGCCTTCGCACGCGAGCAGCTCGTCGCGCATCCGACGCCCGATGGCATCGACGCGGTGTTCGCGCTTGCCGTCCCGGGCGAGGTGGACGACGCGGTGGAGGAGGCCTCGGAGGCGCTGGGCCGCCGGCGTCCGGGCGTGGAGCTGAAGGACGCCCTCGCCGTGAATTCGATGCGCGGACTGATGTCGGCCAGCGTGGCCGCGGCGCGGCTGCTGACCGTGCTCATGGGCGGCATGGCGGCGATCTCTGTGCTGGTGGGCGGCGTGGGTATCGTCAACGTGATGCTCGCCAACGTGGCCGATCGACGCCTGGAGATCGGGCTCAAGCTCGCATTGGGGGCGCCGCCGGTCGTCATCGGCCTCGAATTCCTGGCCGGCGCCGTGGCGTTCGCGCTGGCGGGCGCGGTCGCGGGACTGCTGGGCGCCTGGATGCTCCTGCGCCTGCTGTCGATGGCCCAGGTCGCGGACGTGTCCCTCACGCCTGCGGCCACCGCGCTCGCCACGGCGCTCGCGGGCATCGTCGGCGTCGTGGCCGGCGCCTATCCGGCCGTCCAGGCGGCCCGTCTTCAACCTCGGGAGATATTGCGTGATGCTTGACGAACCCACGGCACTGGCGCTGGCCGACGTCGACAAGGCGTTCGCGGCGCGCGGTCGCCGCCGACAGGTCCTGGCGGGGGTGCACCTGCGGGCGGCGGCCGGCGAGCTGGTCGCGATCACCGGTCCGAACGGCGCCGGCAAGTCCACGGTGCTGCGGCTCGTCGCCGGACTGCTGCTGCCGGACGCCGGCACGGTGCGCGTCGCGGATCGGCGCGGCTGCCTGTGCGATCCGGCGGGCCAGCCTGGCCTCGTGTCGGCGGTGTTCGACGGCAGCCGTGGCTTGTACTGGAAGCTGACCGTGGCCGAGAACCTGCGCTATTTCGCGAGCCTGGACGGCCTGTCCGGTCCCGCGGCGATGGCGGCCGCGGCGCCCTGGCTGGAACGCTTCGGCCTCGAGGCGCGACAGGACGATCTCGTGCAGAACCTGTCCAAGGGAACGCAGCAGAAGGTGTCCATCGTGCGCGCGCTCGCGCTTGCGAAGCCGGTGCTGCTGTTCGACGAGCCGACGGTACTGCTCGACGAGGATGCCTGCTGGCAGCTCGCGCAAAGCCTGAAGTCGCTCTGCCGCCAGGGCCACACGGTGGTCGTCGCGACTCACGACCGCGACTTCGTCGGTCTGACGCAGGCGCGCCAGGTGCGAGTCGTGCCCGAGGGCGGGCTCGTGGCTGCGGCGGTCGCGCCGGTGCGCACGGAGGCGGCAACGCTGCTGCATTGAGGACCGGCGAGGCACCCGGCGTTCGGCCAGAGCCGACGATTGCCGGCAATCGTCCCCGACGACGGATGTCCAGACCTCCCGACAGCGGGCTCCCGCGTGATTTAGTAGGCGTCCACCCCGCGATTCCATGCTTCGGCTCTTCAGCGACGGTCGCATGATCCGAAGAACCGACTATCCGCGCAGGGCTGGCTGCCCGTCGGCGCCGTTCGTCCAGCTTCTTCCAACGCCGTCCAACGGCGACACGGGGTGCCGCAGTGCAGTTGCTTCCGCTCCAAGAAGTCGCGAGCCAGATCAAGCCAGGCAGCCCGCTGGCATGGGGCATCCGCGATTCGAACGGCAAGCTGCTGCTGGCGCGCGGACACCGCGTCGCCGACGCCGCGATGCTGGAGACCCTGCTCGCGCGCGGCATGTTCGTCGACGCCGACGAGATGCGCGCCGCAGGCCGCTCCGGGGCGCCGCCGAAGGAGGGCTTCTTCGGTC
The DNA here is from genome assembly GCA_036384855.1 of Burkholderiaceae bacterium. Lineage (GTDB taxonomy): Bacteria > Pseudomonadota > Gammaproteobacteria > Burkholderiales > Burkholderiaceae_C > Scleromatobacter. The sequence goes on from DASVLN010000332.1 coordinate 13,935, forward strand.
GCTGGCGCTTGTCCAGCGCGCGGCTGAATACCTTGCTGACGAGCCCGCCCGCCCAGCTGCGCGCGGCGATGGACGAGGTCGTGGGCGTGTTGATGGCGCTGGCCGAGCGTTATCCCGACAAGGTCCTGTTCCAGATCCTGCGCCACGACCAGACGCGCCTGCAGACCTATGGCGTCTCGCACTCGTTGCACTGCGCGGCCGTGTGCTGCCTGACCGGCAAGCGCATGGGCTGGGACGAGGCGCAACGGCGCACGCTCGTGAGCGCCGCGATGTCGATGAACCTGTCCATGATCGAACTGCAGGGCCGATTGGCCGTGCAGGGCGCCAGGCCCACGCCGGAGCAGCGCGCCGCGATCGAGGCGCATCCGCACAAGAGCGCCGAGATGTTGCGTGCGAGCGGCGTCGACGACGCGCTGTGGCTGGCCGCGGTGGAACAGCATCACGAGCTGGTCGACGGCTCGGGCTACCCGCTGCGCCGGACCGACGTCGCCGAGTTCGCGCAGGCGCTGCACTACGTGGACGTGTTCACCGCGAAGCTCAGCGCCCGTTCCACCCGCGGCCCGCTGCCGGCCAACGTCGCGGCGCGCGAGATCTTCACCGCGAGCGGCGGCCACCCGCTCGCCGCGGCGCTGATCAAGGAATTCGGCATCTATCCGCCGGGCTGCTTCGTGCGCCTGGCTTCCGGCGAGACCGCGATCGTCCTGCACCGCGGCGCGACCGTGAACACGCCCATCGTCGCCTGCCTCACCAAGCCCAACGGCCAGCCGATGATGCGTCCCGTGCAGCGCGAGACGACATCGAGGGACGCCGCAGTCGTCGCCATCGTGCCCGACGGCGACGTGATGGTGCGCGTGCCTTGGGAGACGCTCTACTCGGACGACTGAGCTCGTCGCAGGCCCTCGCGGCCACGCCCCGGGAGCGCGCTGAAAAGGCGAGGGCTCGGGCCCTGGCGATTCAACGCCGGCCTTTGGTCGTTGGCGTCGCGCGAGCTACTCGGGATGCCGCTGGCCCCAGTCGACGGCGTTGGCTTCGTCCAGGGCGGCCATGCCCTCGTCCCAGGCCGCGGCCATGCCCTCGAGCAGCGTGCCGACCTCGGTCGCCCGCGGCGACGAGACGGCGCGGGCGAGCTTGAGGATCAGCGACTTGGCGTCGCGGGCGAGCCCGTCGAAGGCCTCGCCGGCGCGTTGCAGCGCAGCGTCGCCCTCGGAGCCGGGCAGCGCCTGCCAGGCCAGGCCGCGGGCGGCCAGGTCGAAGGCGGCGCCAAGCTGGCGCACGGTGCCGAAGGCCCAGCGATGGTAGTAGTCGAGGCCGTGGTCGCGCAGCAGCGGGAGGTCGTCGACCAGGCGTCGCGCGAAGCGGCGTACCGGGTTGTCGCGCGGACGGAAGGCGAGGTGGTCGGCCAGGTGGCGCTGGGCCAGCAGCCGCAGCTCGCTCGTCGAGCGCGCGATGAGGCGATCGGTGCGGATGAACTCGGCGAACAGCGGCAGCCGGCCCTCGTCGAGCGCCAGCGTCGCCGCCCCGATCGTCGCCACGCGCGTGCCACGCCAGTCGGCGATGGCCTCGAGGTCGGAGAGCGCGTCGGGCAGGCCGAGCAGGTGTTGGCAGTCGTCGCCCGAGGCCTCGAAATAGCCGGCGTTGTGGAAGTAGCGGAGGCGGCGAGCGGCGAGGTCGACCTCGTTGAGGACGATGGTGGTCTTCGCGTGCTGCCGGTGGTAGTCGGTGCCCGCGGTGTCCGGCAGCCAGAAGGCGTCCACCTCCACGCTCAGCAGCCGGCCCGCGGCCAGGTGCTCGATCGCGTGCTCGGCGAGCGGGCGCCAGACCGTGAGCTCCTGGACGTCGATGCCGTACAGCGCGCGCAGTTCGGCGTGCGGCGGCTTGAAGAACGTCCACTGGTCGCCCTCGAAGTCGATCGCCGTGACGCAGGGCCACAGCGCGTGCGGGTCGAGCTCCAGCGCGGACAGCAGCTCGATCCAGAGATCGACGTAGCAGTTCTTCTCCAGCCAGGTCGCGTCGGGCCCGTGCAGCGCGTGCGGTGTCCAGCCCGCAGCGCTCAGGCCG
>DASVLN010000333.1:0-5764 GCA_036384855.1 Burkholderiaceae bacterium
GGGGGATCGCGCGCACGCCCAGCACCTCGCCCTGCGAGGACACGGTGCGCATCGCGTCGGAGGCGGCGGACGCGCCCTGCCAGGGCCGCGCGCACAGGCTGCCCACGCGGTCGGCGTCCAGGCTGGACAGCACGGCCGCCCACGGCCCGCGGGCGCTCGCGCGCGCGAGCAGCGTGAGGTCGAGGCCCGAGAGATTGCGCATGTCGGCGACGAGCTGCGCATCGAGCGGGAACGCCATCACGACCCAGCCCGCGAGCAGCGGCGCCTTCACCGGCACCAGGACGGCCTGGTAGGGGCGGCCGTCGAGCAGCGCGATCGTGTCCGCATGGCCCGCCCGCGCGGCCTGGGCGGCCAGGCGGCTCGCGAGCTGCGCGAACTCGCGCGAGTGGGCGGTGGTGGCGGCGCGCAGGCGGAAGTCGGGCGCGAGCAGCGCCGCCTCGGTCGCGCCGATGCGTGCGCCGTGGTTGGCGAGCACCGAGGCGATGGTGTCGGCGTCGTTGGTCGCGATCGCCTCGCGAAAGCCGTAGTCGGCCGCGAGCAGCTGCGCGCCGGCAGTCACGGACTGCGCCTTGCGATCGAGCAGCGTCTGCAGCAGGCGCTCGCCCTCGAGCAGGCGCTGCGGCAGCACGCGCTGGGCGTGTGCGGTCAGGCTCGCTCGCAGGGCCGCGAAGCTCGCCAGCTGGACGGCCAGCAGCAGCGCGAGGAACAGCACGCTGATGCGCGCGCCCAGCGAGCCCTGCAGCCAGCGCCGGCCGGCCTTCACCTGGCGACCGCTCCCGGAGCCAGCCTGACGCGCTGCTCCACGTCGGCCGCGCCGACGGCGAGCGCCTGCGCCTGCGGCGGGGCGTCCTCGGGCAGGCTCGAGTGCCACACCTTCATCTGGTAGCTGCCGGGCGGCACACCGTCGATGCGCAGCCGGCCGCCGGCGCCCGTGCGCGCGTAGTACGGCGTGTCGACGACGACCACCCAGGCCACCATCTGGTCGTGGATGTTGCAGCCGAGCACGGCCACGCCGGGCTTGTCGAACACGATGGGGGCGTGGGGGACGCCGGCGTACAGCTTGATCTGGAAGGTCTTGGCCGGCGAGAACGAGTAGACGTGGTGCCGCACCGTGTCGTTGTTCGGGAACAGCACCGGCGTGCCGACGGGGATCACCGTGACCTGCGGATCGAACTGCAGGTCGTGCTGCGCGACCTGCACGCCTTGCAGCGGCTTGGGCGCGACGTGGGCGCCTGCCGGCTCCAGCGACACCACGGCGTCGACCAGCGGGCCGCCCGCGGAGTCGGTGACGACGACCGAGACGGCCGCCGCCCGCGCGGACAGGGTCGCGGCGGCAAGCACGGCGGCGGAGGCGGAGATCGCGAATCGGCGAGGCATCGGGCGGGCGGAAGCGGGCAGCACGGCACCCGGCGACCGGGGGACGCCGGGTCCAGGACTGGCAGGATGCGCTATCTATCGGCCATCTTGCCCGCGCTCTTGACCGGGCTGGGCACGCGGCCGAGGGCGGGAGCCGCCTCCCGCGCGCATTCCGTCACGCGCGCTCGCGCGGCGCGTCAGTCGCCTGCCCGGCCGTGCGCCCGGGCGTGGGCGCGGGCGCGGCGGTCTGCTCCTGGAACGTCGAGATCCGGCGCCGGCCGGCGTTCTTGGCCGCGTAGAGCGCCTGGTCGGCGCGGCGGAAGACGAGATCCATGTCGACGCCCGCATCCGCCTCGAAACTCGCGACGCCGGCCGAGAAGCCGACGCCCGTGAGCGTGCGGTCGCCGACCGCGAAGGTGATCGCGGCCAGTCGCTCGAGCAGGTCCGCCACCAGCGCGCGTGCCGACGCGTCGTCGGTGTCGGTCATCAGCACGCAGAACTCCTCGCCGCCGTAGCGGCAGCACAGCGCATCGGCGCGGAAGGTCTCGCGCAGGAGCTCGGCGAAGCCGCACAGCACGCGGTCGCCCATCTGGTGGCCATGGCGGTCGTTGACGGCCTTGAAGTGGTCGAGGTCGATCAGCACCAGCGTCACGCGCGAGCCCTGCGTCGCCTTGCGCGCGAGCAGCCCCGGCAGCGCGCCGGCGAGGTAGCGGCGGTTGAACAGGCCCGTGAGCGCATCGCGGTCGGCGAGGTCGCGCAGCGACTCCTGCAGCCGCTCGACCTCGCGCAGGCGCTGCTCGAGCAGCAGGTTCTTCTGCACGATCGCCGCCTCCGCGGCCTCGGCGAGGGTGCGCTCGCGGCGGGCATGCTCGATCTCCATGCGCGCGAGGTGCGTCTGGTGGTCGACGTGCAGGTCGATGTGGCGGATCTCCGCGGCCTTGTTGGACAACTCGCTGCGCAGGTCCATCAGGCGCACCTGGAGCTCGTACGCGCGCCGGAAGCTGCCCGCCAGGGCCTGCAGCCGCGCCGTCAACGCGAGGCAGCTGTGGACCGCGATCTCGTGCGTGTGGGTGGTGATGAGCCCGCAGCCGGCCTCGCCCGCGGCGGCGGCGCCGGCGATGTCGTCGCGCTCGTGCAGCAGCAGCGCGCGCACGTAGGCGGCGTGGACGTGGATCGCGGGCTCGACGGACGCGTTCGCCAACCCCTGGGCCTCGGCCAGCAGCGCGGACGCCGACGCGGCGTCGCCCAGCGCGATCCGTGCCTCGGCGGCGACCAGCAGCGCGCTGGCCATGTACAGCGGCGTCGCGACGCCGTGGCGGGCCGCGAGCACCGGCGCCATCACGTGGTCGGCGCGCCGATAGTCTCCCAGCGTCACGAGGCATTGCGCCCACGCCTTGCAGGCCGAGACCTTGCGCGGCGTCAGCGGCAGCGGCTCGTAGGCGCGCCAGGCCTCCTCGAGGTACTGGCGCGCGAGGTCGAGGTTGTGCACCAGCAGGTGGCTGTAGCCGATGTTCTTCTTGGTGTTGGCGATCAGGCCGGCGGGGGCGTCGGGGCACTCGAACAGCCGGTTCAGCGCCCGGTATGCACGCTTCTGCTCCTCCGCCCAGCCGTGCAGGTAGCCGCGGAAGTGGCCGGCCATGAGGTCGAGCCAGCTCAGCTCGATCGGCTCCAGGTGCGCCTCGGCCAGCTCGCGGATCGCCTGGATGTCGCGCAGGCCCTCGTCATGGTCGGTGCCCAGGGTGCCGAGGAACAGCAGCAGCAGGTTGATCAGCAGCTCCTCCACGACCCAGCCGTGCTCCTGCGCCATCTCGGCCGCGGCGACGATGCGCGGGCCCAGTGCGTCGCGGTCGCCGTAGCGCGCTTCGTGGTTCAGCTGCACGACGTGCAGGCGCAGCAACGGGCGCTCCAGCCCGGCGTCCGGCCCCGCCTCGGCGGCCCGGGCGAACGCGTCGGCCCAGATCCGCATCGCGCGCTCGGGCTCGTCGGGGAGCAGGCGCAGCGCGGTCAGCGCCAGCCTGTCGATTTCGGCGGTCGACATCGGGACGGTCAACTTTCTCGGGGCGCCGGCGAGCCGGCGCCGGGTGGCGCACGTCCCGGCAACCTCCGGCCGGTCGGGCGCATCTTGGGCGAACCGTGCGTTATACGCCTTCGCGGTCGGCCGCGCATCCCCCACGGTCGCCGGCCGTCCGCCCCTGCCGCAGCGCCGCCGATTCGTTCACGCGTTCAGTGGTCGCGCGCCTTGCTCAGGAAGATGATGGGCAGGATCACCGGCGCCAGCGGTGCGTAGTAGATCAGCTGCACGCCGTCGGCGGCGGTGCGGATCGGCGTGGCCGCCTTGTCGACCGCCCGGTCGGCGGCGGTGAAGTCGGTCGTGAACTCGATCGTGTAGGGCTGGTTGAGCCTGTCCTGCTCGCGGCCCAGCTTGTAGGTCCAGCCGGTGTAGCGCTGGCCGCTCAGCATGCCGTGGACGTCCCAGCGGCCGTCGGGCTCGTGCTGCAGGCCGATGTCCGCGGCGGCCTTCTGGACGTCCGCGGGCGCGCCGGCGGGCAGCGCGAGCTCGTACTCGCCCGTCACCTTGCCGTCGCGCGCGACGTGGAAGGTCGAGAACGTCGCCTGCAGCGAGCCGTGCGCCGGCGAGTGCAGCGCCCGCACCAGCAGCGGCGGCGCGTCGAAGATGTAGTGGTGGCTCGCGCCGATCGCCGCGATGTGCGCGTTGTCCTCGGACACGAGCACCGACGAGATCGTCTCGGTGTAGGTCGAATGCTGCACCGGCGCGCTGCCCGGCGCCGCGCATCCGCCCGCGGCCGCCGCCGCGAAGGCCAGCGCCGCCAGCTGGAGTTGACGTCGACCCGCATTCACCATGAGCTGCTCCGCCTGCGGCCGCCCGAGGCGGCGCCGTTGTCCGTGGAATGGCGCGGATTATCGGCGGCGGCGCGGGGCGGCGTCTGCCGCGGATTGGCGTTTAGGGGCGCGCGCCGAGACCGGCGCCGCACCGGTCACGGCACGAACCGGTAGCCGACCCCCAGCTCCGTCAGCAGGTGCTGCGGCTGCGACGCGTCGGCCTCGAGCTTGGCGCGCAGGTGGCCCATGTAGATGCGGACGTAGTGCGTATCCTCCGCGTGCGACGGGCCCCAGACGGCGCGCAGCAGCTGCGGGTGGGTGAGCACGCGGTTCGGGTGCGCGGCGAGGTGGGTGAGCAGCCGGTACTCGATCGGCGTCAGGTGCACGGGCGCACCGGCGCGTTCGACGGTGCGGCGCACGAGGTCGATGCGCACGTCGCCGAACGCGAGCACGCTCTGCGCTTCGGCGCTCGCGCGCGGATGGCGGCGCAGCTGCGCCCGCACGCGCGCGAGCAGCTCGCCGGTGCCGAAGGGCTTGACGAGGTAGTCGTCGGCGCCCGCGTCGAGCGCGGCGATCTTGTCGGCCTCCCTCGTGCGCGCGGACAGCACGATGATCGGGATCTCCGACCACGTGCGCAGCCCGCGGATGAAGTCGAGGCCGTCGCCGTCGGGCAGGCCGAGGTCGAGCACCACGAGGTCGGGCCGCCGCGTGCCGGCCTCCACCAGCCCGCGCTGCACGGACTGGGCCTCGGCGACCTCGAGCGACTCGGCCTGCAGCGCGAGGCGGATGAAGCGCCGGATCTCGGCCTCGTCCTCGACGACGAGCACCTTGCCGGGCGAGTCGTGGGGGCTCATTCGTGGACTCCGTGGGCGGGCGGGGATGGATCGCCAGTATCGGTCGGCCCGGGCGCGGCGGCGGGATCGCCCTCGTCCTCGGCCAGCGCGGGCGGCTCGCCGCGCGGCAGCGTGAAGACGAAGCGCGCGCCGCCGCCGGGCCGGTTCTCGCCGCGGATGGCGCCACCGTGCGCGCCGACGATCGCGCGGCAGATCGCCAGCCCGAGGCCGACGCCGGGCGTCGCGCTCTCGCGCCGGCCGCGCTCGAATTTCTCGAAGATCAGCGCCTCGCGACCGGGCGGCAGCCCCGGGCCCGTGTCGGCGACCCAGACCTCGACCGCCTCGCCCGCGACCGCCGCGCCGATCTCGACCACGCTACCCGCCGGCGTGTACTTGGCGGCGTTCTCCAGCAGGTTGGCGAGCACGCGCTCGACCAGCACCGCGTCGAAGCGCAGCAACGGCAGCCCGGGCGGCAGCTGCACCCGCACAGGATGCCCGCCCGCCGCGAGCGCGCCCGCGCCGCGCAGCGCGCTGCCGACGACCTCCTCGAGCGGCTGCCACTGCAGGTCGAGCGCCAACCGGCCCGACTCGAGGCCGGACTCCAGGCGCGCCATGTCCAGCAGGTTGTTCACGAGCGCGTTCATGCGCACCGCGGCCTCGCGCAGCGACGCGGCGATCTCCGCATGCGGCGGCGCCAGCGGCGGCGCGGTCAGGCGCAGCGCGTCCGCGAGGCC
>DASVLN010000334.1:0-1936 GCA_036384855.1 Burkholderiaceae bacterium
CGGCGGCGCCGTCGTCGGCAGCAGCGTCGTCCAGATCGTCGCGCGCGGCACCGGCACGTCGAGCCGTGCTTCCAGCAGCGCCAGCTCGCGCCGGATGCGTGCCCGGCCGTTGCCGCATCGTCGACCCGCGCCCGACCGTGAAGTTCCGGGCCATATACCCAGCCCCGTATATGAACCGATGACGGACGCTCCGTGCCACGACCTGGCCTTCACGCCCGCGTCGCGGCGTCGGGCAGCCCGCCCGTGACGCCAGATGACGCGCCCCGGGCGCGCCGCACTTCCTTGCGCCAGCCTGTCGTGGAACCGAACGCGCGTCGACGGACACCAATGTGCCGCGGATCCGGTGCGATGCTGCGGCTCCTGGTCGCGACGAGGCGCACCGCGCTCCGCACGCCGATTGCCGCAAGCACTTCCATGACCGACACCCCGACTTCTCCGCGCTGGTCGATGAGCGACCTGGACCTGTCGCGCGCCGACCCGGCGCGGGTGCGCGGCGACGACGCGCTGTTCCTGCTCGTCTGCAGCGCCTCTTTCATCGAGAGCGGCAGCGACACCTACACGCGCAACCTCGTCGAGCGCTTCGCGGACGACCCGGAGGTCGCGGGCTGGCTGAGCCGGCAGTGGGAGCACGAGGAGCTGCAGCACGGCCGCGCGCTCAAGGCCTACGTGCAGCATGTGTGGCCCGGCTTCGACTGGGAATCCGCCTACGCGGACTTCTTCGCCGAGTATTCGCGCATCTGCACGATGGAGGAGCTCGAGCCGACGCGCGGCCAGGAGATGGCGGCGCGCTGCATCGTCGAGATGGGCACGACGACGTACTACACCGCGCTGCACGACGCCTGCGACGAACCGGTGCTGCGTGAACTGTTCTGGCGCATCCGCACCGACGAGGTCCAGCACTACAAGCACTTCTACGGCTACTTCCAGAAGTACCGCGAGATCGATCGCCTGCACCGCGGCCAGGTGCTCACGGCGCTCGTGCGCCGGCTGCTGGAGCTGCGCCGCGAGGACGCGACGATCGCGCTGCGCCACGCGGTCGCCTGGCGCCTGCGCACCGGCGCTGCCGACGGCGGGCCGGCGCCGATCGCCGATGCGGACGAGCTCACGCGCCAGGCGATGGCGCTCGTCAGCCGCCACCTGCCGATGGAACTGGCCGTGCGCATGACGATCAAGCCGCTGCTGCTGCAACCCGGCCTGCAGCGCGCGATGGTGCGGCCGCTGGCGGCACTCGGGCGCGGCGTGCTGCTCCACTGACGCGGGCACTCCGGCCGGCGCTGGCATGATGCGCGGATCGCCCGATCCGCCGCTCGCCCCGTGCCGCCATGACGCCCGACGCCGACGACCTCCTGCTGTTCGCGCGCGTCGCGCAGGCCGGCAGCTTCAGCCGCGCGGCCGAGCGCGTCCAGCTGCCGAAGTCCACCGTGTCACGCCGCATCGCCGCGCTCGAGAAGCGGCTCGGCGAACGCCTGCTGCAGCGCACGACGCGCAAGCTCGTGCTGACCGACTTCGGCCGCGGCGTGCTCGATCACGCGCGCGTGCTGTCGGAGGAGGTGGACGCCGCGCTCGCGTTCGCGCTTTCGCGCCAGGCGCGGCCCAGCGGCCGGCTGCGGGTGTCGATGCCGGGCGACTTCGCGAGCGTCGCGCTCGAATCGGCGCTGGCCGGCTTCGCACGCGACTATCCCGACGTGCAGCTCGAGATCGACCTCTCGCCGCGCCGGGTCGACCTGATCGGCGAGAACTTCGACCTGGCGATCCGCATGGGCGAGCTCCAGGGCGACGCCCAACTCGCGGCGCGCCGGCTCGCGGTCTTCGGCAGCGGCCTCTACGCGGCGCCCGGGCTGCTGCGCGAGCACGGCGTGCCGCTGGCGCCCGAGGCGCTGGAGTCCATGCCGGGGCTGATGCTGCTCTCGCGCGGCGGCGACGCGCTGCCGTGGTC
>DASVLN010000335.1:0-11090 GCA_036384855.1 Burkholderiaceae bacterium
CCCGCAGGCGCCGTCCCGCGCGTCCGCGGCCGTGCCGTCGTCGGCCGCGTCCAGCCTCGCCGGCGCCGCCGCCGAGCCCGCGGACGACCGCCTGAAGGACGCCCGATGATCGAGATGGACGACCTGCACAAGCGCTTCGAGTCCGGGCGCGGCCGCGCCAGGCGCACGGTGCTGGCGGTGGACGGCCTGTCGATGCGCGCCGCCGACGGCGCGATCACCGGGCTGCTCGGCCCCAATGGCGCCGGCAAGACCACCAGCCTGCGCATGCTCGTCGGCCTCGTGACGCCCGATCGCGGCACGATGCGCGTCGACGGCATCGACCTGCGCACGGATCCGCAGCGCGTGCGGGCGCGCGTCGGCGTGCTGTCCGATGCGCGCGGCCTCTACCCGCGCCTGACCGCGCGCGAGAACATCGTCTACCACGGCCGCCTGCACGGCATGGGCGCCGACGAGGCGCATGCGCGCTGCGACCACCTCGGACGGATGCTGGAGCTGCGCGACCTGCTCGATCGCCGCACCGACGGCTTCAGCCAGGGCGAGCGCATGAAGACCGCGCTCGCGCGCGCGCTGGTGCACGATCCGCCCAACATCGTCCTCGACGAGCCCACCAACGGCCTGGACGTCATCGCCACGCGGGCGCTGCGCGAGACGCTGCGCTCCCTGCGCGACGCGTCCGGCAAGTGCATCGTGTTCTCGACCCACATCATGCAGGAGGTGCAGCGGCTGTGCGATCGCGTGGTGGTCGTCTCGCACGGCCGCCACGTCGCCGAGGGCACGGTCGAGGAGCTGTGCGAGCAGGCCGGCTGCCACGACTTCGAGGACGCCTTCGTGCGCCTCGCGTTCGGCGCCGGCGAGGTGGTGGGCGCGGGCCGAGTCGAGGAGGGCAGGCGATGAGCGCGTGGCGCGTGACGATGCTCGTGTTCGCGAAGGAGCTGCGCGATGCGCTGCGCGATCGCCGCACGCTGCTGCTCGTGCTGCTGAGCTCGGTGGCGCTCGGGCCGCTCATGCTGGTCGCGCTGTCGGGACTGCTCGGGCAGCTCGAGAAGCAGGCCGAGGCGCGCGAGATCGACGTCGTGGGGCTCGAGCGGGCGCCCACGCTGGCCAACTACCTCGCGCGGCAGACGCTCGTCGCGCGGACGCCACCGCCCGACTGGGAGGCGCAGCTGCGCGACAACCGGTTCTCCGAGCCGGTGGTGATCGTGCCGCCGGACTTCGAGGTGGCACTCGCACACGGCGAGGCCCCCGTGCTGCAGCTCGTCTTCAGCAGCGCGAACACCGGCTCGCAGGGCGGCGCACGCCGCGTCCAGGCAGCGCTGCAGGGATTCGACCAGGAGCAGGGGCGGCTGAGGCTCATCGCACGCGGCGTGGCGCCCGGGGTCATGAATGCCGTCCAGGTCGATGCCCACGACATCGCCGACATCGCCGCTCGCGCCGCCCAGTTCACCGGCATGCTGCCGTTCCTCGTCATGATGGCCGTCGTCTACGGCGCGCTCAACGCCGCGCAGGACACCACCGCCGGCGAGCGCGAGCGCGGCTCGCTCGAGCCGCTGCTCGCCACGCCCGCCGGCCGCACGGCGCTGGCCGTCGGCAAGTGGGCGGCGGTGTCCTGCGTCGGCGTGATGATCGCCGTGCTGTCGTGCCTCAGCTTCATCCCGGCGCAGCACCTGCTGCGCAGCGACTCCTTCGCCGCGCTCATGCGCTTCGGCTGGGGCGAGGCCGCCTGGTTCATCGCGCTGCTGATCCCGCTCGCCGCCGCCGCCGCCGCGCTGATGATGGCCATCGCCGTCCGCTGCAGAACGGTGAAGGAAGCGCAGGCGACGAACGCCATCCTGATCACGCTGCTCACGCTGAGCTCGATCTCGCAGCTCATGGGCGGCCAGCACGGGGAGTCCGCCTGGCAACTGTGGCTTCCGGCGGCGGCTCAGCTCACGCTGATGGATCGCGTGCTCAAGGGCATGCCGATCGGCGTGGGCGACGTAGCGCCGATGGTGGCCGTCTGCGCGGCAGTGACCGTCGCCGCAGTGGGATACGTCAGTCGCCAACTGGCCAGCCGGGCTGCGCAGTGAGCCGCGGCCGTCCGAGACTCCGACCCGCACGCGCCGCCCCTTTCAGCCGAACCAGCGACGGTCGAGCGGATTTCCCCACCGGGGAAACTCATCGGCATGCTGCCGGCGAACCGGTGAAACATCCCGCCAATTGCGCAAGAAAGCCATAGGAGCTTCCTCGTCGCAGTGAGAACATCGTTCCCGTGGTCACCAGCCGCGCTGTCCAGCGATCGGGAAGGAAATATGTTCAGGCCGAGAATGCTCAGCGGACGCCATCTGCGCGTGTGGGAGGCGCAGACGGTCGAGGATTTCAAGAAGGAAGTCGTAGGATTTGCTCGCTCATTAGAATTTAATACCGTTTCAACGGTATACGTTATCGATCAATCCGCGACTCATACCGAGTTTTTTGCAATTGACAATGTCCCCGTTGGATATCATCAAACCTTTCATGACGTCAATTTCGGGCGTCGCGACCCTGTGATGCAGCACTGCAAGGCCAATTCTATTCCCCTAGTTTGGGATTGGCGAAACTACCGCGCCGCTGGTGAAATGGACATATGGGAGGAGCAGGCCGCATTTGGGATAAGGCAGGGGATAGCACTGGCGCTACACATGCCGCTCGGTCGGCACTTTACGATCGGGCTGGATTGGAACCAATCTCCCACTCATTCAGCGGGCCGCCTCACGGACATGATTGCAGAGGCACAACTGTTTGCAGTCCATGCCAACGAAGCCGCGCGCAGAATTTTTGATCCCGAGTGTTTGCCGGGCAGACAGATTGAACTAACCCCCCGCGAGCTCGAGGCGCTTCGATGGACGGTCGATGGTAAATCAGCCCGCGAAATTAGCGATATTTTGAACATATCGGAGCGAACCGTCGTATTTCACTTGCACAACGCAACGGTCAAGCTGAAGTGTCGAAACAAATTTCATGCTTGCATAAAGGCTATGCAGCTAAGAATACTCTCCTGATTTGGGAGAAGCAATGATCTTCGACCTCCACAAGAAGTGCTCGATGCTCTATGAGCAAAAAACCGTCTCGGAGCTTTTCAAATTCACAGAATGCCTCACGCATGAATTGGATTTCGCTACGTTTTCCATCACCGTGATCGTCGACCATTCGCCTTATTTGACACAGTTTCAAAACATCACCAATGCGCCGAGCAGTTATCTCGATCACTACAACGATCCAGCCGAATGCGCGATTGACCCGGCTAGCCAGCACTGCAAGACGTCTTCCGCTCCTATAGTCTGGAATCAAAGCACCTATGTCGAACACGGTGTTGGATGGCTTTGGGAGCGTCAAGCGCAATTTGGTTATGAGAGTGGTCTGCAGCGCGCCATACATCTACCCCATGGGCGACATTTGATGTTTGGGGTGGATTGCGATCGCCCATTAATTTCCAGCCCAAGGTCGGCCAAGGCAATCGTTAATGATTTCATGGTTCTTACGCCATATATACAAGCCGTAGCGTTCGAGCTTTCCGATATAGGCGCTCGGCCCGATGGATACTCCGAACTCAGCGGTCTTGAGATAGATATCTTGCGTTGGTCGATGGGCGGTCATAACGCCGACTGGATTGCAAAAAGGGCCCGCCTGTCGGAACAAACTATACACTTGAAAATTTCTAATATCTTGAAAAAGCTTGACTGCAGCACGCGGTACGAGGCAGTAGTTAAGGCTATTCGCAAAGGCTTTATAGTGAGTGACTAATTAATAGGTTTTTAATAGTCGACCCACCTCTTCCTGCCAAGGAAGTCGACGAACAAACTGATTGAAATGCAAAGCCGCCTCTGTGGCAGCCAAGATCTTGCCTTCCAGGGTAATTAGCTGCATGTTTGTTACCATGCGCATAGGATCAACCATCGCCACGATCCCCTCGGCGACTTCTATCCAATCCCAAGCCAAGCCAGCGTCTCCGTCGCCCGACAGGCGCCCCCAAATGGTGTTACCTCGACGCGGTCCGTTTCGATTCGGAGTCCGTGTAACCCGCGTGGCCAGATGCATGAACTGCGGACGCCGACGCAAGTTGGTTCGCAAATATACTGTCGGCCAAGAGTCTAGCGCCCAGGGGGGCGGAGCAAACGATGCGGCCGAGCTCGATGGGCATTGATTGACGGTTTGCATGCCCTCAGTCTGGGGAAAACACTTCCTCCGGACTAGCTGTCAACTTTGTCAGGTCGGGTGCTCGAACGACTAAAGTGCAGTCTTCTTCAGAGGCAGGTCTGATCTCACGACCTGCCTCTGCCAAGCCCTCACGCCCCCAATGCGACTTCTATGCCACCGGAGGTAGACCTGTGAGCTCTCAAATGCTACAGGGCGGCTTTCTTGCCGTGATGCAAGCGAAGACACCCCTTGACTTTCGCCGTGAGCTTGTTCGGTTCGGGGAGTCGCTTGGCTTTAAGACCATCGCCGCCACCACGATCGTAGATCGACAGAGCGGCCCTGAATTTCACTCTGTTGACAACACTCCGCTTGCCTACTCGCAATCATTCAGAGATCCGAGCTTAGGCAAGGCAGACCCGGTCATGCAGCACTGTAAGCGAGCGGCAGTACCCATCATCTGGGACCAAGACACGTATGTCTCGCGTGGGAAGGCGGACGTTTGGGACGATCAGGCCCGATACGGCTACCGTACAGGCATCGCGCTGGCTCTGCATCTCCCCGAAGGTAAGCACTTCGTTTTGGGAGTGGATAGAGACCGCCCGTTGCCTCGATCACCTCGAACGATAACGAGAATTGTTGCGGACCTGCAGTTGTTCGCAGTGCATGCACAAGACGCGGCATTCCGAATATTTGCACCTTCCTCTGAACAGTTGGAGCCGCCTCCTCTAACAGCGAGGGAGCTTGAGGCGCTCAGGTGGACTATGGACGGTAAGACCGCGTGGGAGGTAGGCGCGATCATGGGCATTTCCGAAAGGACCGCGGTACTGCACCTCCAAAATGCCACGCATAAGCTGAACTGCGTGACCAAGCACCAAGCGGTGTTGAAGGCCGTCCGACTTGGCATCGTCGGCTGATCCGGATAAGCCATCCTGTAAGACTTGACAGTGTCTAGCTGAGATCGGAACTGCTTCAATCACTCCCATGGCGCCGAGACTTTGGCGCGGTTACCGGAGATTGAACGATGAAGCGCGCTCTCGTCAGCATGATCACCGCGGCTCGACAAGCGTGTCGCCAGCGTGCCGACGACATCCTCATCGTAGACGTTCACATGCCGGTCCGCACACTATCGATTGGACTCCTTTCGAAAGTTTGCGGCGCAGGTTCGGGCGCAGACACGCCTAAAGGCACCTGGAGCGCCTCTATCGTTACCGTCTAACGTTCGCAGCAAGAACCCTCCACAATCAGCCACCAACTCCATCGCGTCACCCAGTGCCGCGACCGCGCAGTTGACGCTGATTGACTCTTGGGGTGCCGACGGCGCCCGCCGTCGGCACCCCGCTCTTTTTTGAGGGTTCGCCGATTCCCCAGGACTCCGCTCGCCGCGCCGGCTTCACGTGAAGCAGCGCGGCGAAGTCGTTTTTGGGGGGCGGGTCGAGGGGTTCGTGGACAGCTGGGTCAGGGACGGGTGGCGACCTCGAGGGTCGCGAGCCAGTGGAGTGCCTCCGTGCGGGAGTTGCCGCACATGTCCGCCGCAGGCTGCAGGCCGCCGCAGAAGGCCGGCCGATCGGGATGGCCGAAGAGGCGACAGCGGAATTCGGCGTCGAGCTGCACGCATGGGACGCCGGCGGGCTTGCCGTGCGGCATGCCGGGGATCGGGCTGGTGATCGACGGGGCGATGCAGCATGCGCCGCAGCCGGGGCGGCAGGCGAGGGTAGTCGGGCTCGCGGCGGACGACGGTGGGGCCATGCCGGATTGTCCGCGTTCTCCACGTCGATGGCGCGCGTGCGCCGGGCCGCTTAAAATCGCGGCTTCCCCAAACCCGTCTCCGTGCGGCGCCCGTGAGGTGCGACCGGCGCGTCGTAGTGTGGGCTTTTCCTTCGATCCGGCCGCGACGGTACGGATCCAGCGCAGTGAGTTGCCGGTGAACTACCCCCAGGAATTCGACGTCATCGTGGTCGGCGGCGGCCATGCCGGCACGGAAGCGGCGCTCGCCGCGGCCCGCATGGGCTGCGCGACGCTGCTGCTGACCCACAACATCGAGACCTTGGGCCAGATGAGCTGCAATCCGTCGATCGGCGGCATCGGGAAAGGTCATCTGGTCAAGGAGGTCGACGCCCTGGGCGGCGCAATGGCGGCCGCGACCGACGAGGCGGGTATCCAGTTCCGCATCCTCAACGGCTCGAAGGGCCCGGCCGTCCGTGCGACGCGGGCCCAGGCCGACCGCATCCTCTACAAGGCGGCGATCCGCCGCCGGCTCGAGAACCAGCCCAACCTGTGGCTGTTCCAGCAGGCCGTCGACGATCTGGTCGTCGAGTCCCGGGGGGGTCGGGACCGCGTCAGCGGCGCTGTCACGCAGGCGGGCATCACCTTCCGCGGCAAGACCGTCGTGCTGACGGCGGGCACCTTCCTGGACGGCAAGATCCACGTCGGGCTCCAGAACTACAGCGCCGGGCGCGCGGGCGATCCGCCGGCCCAGCGGCTGTCGGCGCGCCTGAAGGAGCTGCAGCTGCCGCAGCGCCGCCTCAAGACCGGCACCCCGCCGCGCCTCGATGGCCGCTCCATCGACTTCTCCAAGCTCACCGAGCAGCCCGGCGACGGCATGCCGGATAGCGATGGCCGCGTCACGACGCCGATGCCCGTGTTCAGCTTCATGGGCTCGGCGGCGCAGCATCCGCGGCAGATGCCGTGCTGGGTCACCCACACCAACGCTCGCACGCACGAGATCATCCGTTCCGGCTTTGACCGCAGTCCGATGTTCACCGGGGTCATCGAGGGCGTCGGCCCGCGCTACTGCCCCAGCATCGAGGACAAGATCAATCGCTTCGCGGACAAGGATGCGCACCAGATCTTCCTCGAGCCGGAAGGCTTGACCACGCACGAGTTCTACCCGAACGGGATCTCCACGTCGCTGCCCTTCGACATCCAGTTGGCGGCCGTGCGCTCCATGCCCGGACTCGAGAACGCGCACATCCTGCGACCGGGCTATGCGATCGAGTACGACTATTTCGATCCGCGCGGCCTGAAGAATTCGTTCGAGACCCGGGCGATCGACGGGCTCTTCTTCGCCGGGCAGATCAACGGCACGACCGGCTACGAGGAGGCCGCTGCGCAGGGACTTCACGCCGGCGTGAACGCAGCGCTGCGCGCGCGTGGCGGCGACGCGACCTTCGTGCTGCGGCGCGATCAGGCCTACCTCGGTGTCCTGGTCGACGACCTGAACACCAAGGGCGTGACCGAGCCGTACCGCATGTTCACGAGCCGGGCGGAATTCCGGTTGCAGCTGCGCGAGGACAACGCCGATCTGCGCCTGACCGAGCTCGGTCGCAACCTCGGCCTGGTGGACGATGCGCGTTGGGTGCACTTCGAGCGCAAGCGCGAAGCGCTGGCCCGGGAGGCGGAGCGGCTGCGCTCGACCTGGGTGCATCCGGGCATCCTGCCTGCACTCCACGCTGAGCGATTGGTGGGCAAGGCGCTCGAGCGCGAGTACGCGCTTGTCGACCTGCTGCGTCGTCCGGGGGTGGATTTCGACTCCATCGCAGAGGTCGCGCACATCGCTCGTCCCGACGCTGATGTTTCACGTGAAACACTGGAGGCCCGACTCGGTGAGCAGCTCGCTGGCGAGGTGATCGAGCAACTGGAGATCGCCACCAAATACGCAGGCTACATCGGCAAGCAGAACGAGGAGGTTACCCGCGCGCAGGAGCTCGAGAACCTGCCGCTGCCGGCCGATCTCGACTACGGCCAGGTGACAGCGCTCTCGTTCGAGGTTCGTCAAAAGCTCAATCAACACCGGCCACAAACGTTGGGCCAGGCAACCCGCATCTCGGGTGTGACACCGGCGGCCATCTCGCTGCTGCTGGTGCACCTGAAGAAGAAGCGGTTCAAGGGATTCGCGACCCCGTCCACGACCGACGCCGTCGACGCAGTCAGCACCGATGAGCGGCGCAATGCGGCCTGACGCTGCCTCGCCGGCCGCACAAGCGGATCGTCTCGCCGAGCTCGCCCCGCGACTTGGACTCGAGCTCAGTCCGACAGACTGCGAACGCTTGTTGAGCTACCTCGGCCTGATCCAGCGCTGGACGAAGGTCTACAACCTCACCGCGGTGCGTGATCCCGCCGAGATGTTCACGCACCACCTGTTGGACTGCCTGGCCGTCGTCGCGCCCATGCGGGCCGGCACGGGCGCGGCAGGGCAGGGCGCTCTGCGCGTGCTGGACGTCGGGAGCGGCGCCGGGCTGCCGGGCGTGGTCGTGGCGCTGCTGAATCCTGCCTGGCAAGTCACCTGCATCGACGCGGTGGCCAAGAAGGCAAGCTTCATCCGCCAGGTCGCCGCGGAGCTCGGTCTGCCCAATCTGCACGGTGTCCACGGGCGCGTCGAAGACAAGACGAATTTCCGGACGCCCGAGTTCGATCTCGTGACCTCGCGCGCCTTCGCGTCCCTGAAGGACTTCGTCGAGCTGACGCGACCGCTGTTGGCGTCGGCGGGGCAGTGGGCGGCCATGAAGGCGAACCTGTCCGACGAGGAGCGCGCGGGATTGCCTCGGAACGTCGATATGTTTCACGTGGAACAACTGGACGTGCCCGAACTGGGCGCCCAGCGCTGCCTCGTGTGGATGAAACCGCAATAAAGCGTCAATCGCGGGCTGTCCCCGATCGACGCCAGCCCCGACAATAGGCGGCATCGTCCGACGCCCTCCGCCCGACCTTCCGAGCTCCACGGCCCTTCATGTCGAGAATCTTCTGCATCGCGAACCAGAAAGGTGGCGTCGGCAAGACGACGACCACCGTCAACCTCGCGGCCGGTCTCGCGCAGATCGGCCAGCGCGTGCTGCTGGTCGATCTCGATCCCCAGGGCAACGCGACGATGGGCTCGGGCATCGACAAGCGCGGCCTGCCCACCAGCGTCTACGACGTCCTGCTGGAGAGCGCCGGGGTCGCCGAGGCCGTCCAGCGCTCGGAGTCCGGGGGCTACGACGTGCTCGGCGCGAATCGTGAACTCGCGGGCGCCGAGGTCGAGCTGGTACCGCTGGAGCGCCGCAACGAACGCTTGCGCGGTGCCCTGAAGGCGGTCGACGCCGCATACGACTTCGTGCTCATCGACTGCCCGCCGTCGCTGAGCCTGCTGACGCTGAACGGCCTTTGCAGCGCGCATGGCGTGATCGTGCCGATGCAGTGCGAGTACTTCGCGCTCGAGGGCGTGTCCGACCTGGTCAACACGATCAAGCAGGTGCACGCCAACCTGAACCGCGACCTCGAGCTGATTGGTCTGCTGCGCGTCATGTTCGACCCGCGCATCACGCTGCAGGCGCACGTCAGCGAGCAGCTGAAGGCGCACTTCGGCGACAAGGTGTTCAACACGGTGATCCCTCGCAACGTCCGCCTCGCCGAGGCGCCGAGCTACGGGCAGCCGGGTGTCGTCTTCGACCCGACCTCCCGCGGCGCGACGGCGTTCCTCGATTTCGCCCGCGAGATGGTCGCGCGCGTCCAGGCACCGTCGCTCGCGGCCGCCCCGCGCACCTCGACCGCGGAAAGCCGCTGAGCGCACGCGGCGCAAGGCACGGCTCGGGCTGGTTCAGGGTTCCGCCGACGGATCGCGCAACAGCTCGCGCAAGGGCCCGAACGTCCACGCACGCAGGCTGACGATCGCTGTGTAGCCTCGCTTGTGGGTTCGTGGCAGGCGCTGGTCGGTAAGGTGTTGCTGGGCGAAGTCCTGGCACAGGCGCTGCAGCCGCTCCTGAAACACCTTGGCCATCGGCCCGCTGAGGTGGCCGTGGACCAGGCCGAACATCTCGTTCTCGCCGTCGAAGCCGCCGGCAAAATAGTCGGACAGGCCGCGCTCGCGGAAGAACTGCATGACCGGACCCTGCGGGCGCCAGCGGAACGTCTTGGCCACCTTGAGGCGGTAGCGGTTCAGCGGCTTCAGCTCGATGATGCCGAGCCGGTCGAGGTGCACGAGGTGCCGCACGACCTCGGCCTCGCTGAAATCGTAGGTCGAGACGATCTGCTCGTACGGCCACTGGCTGAGCGCGCACAGCGCTGCGACCAGCAGCCGGGGATCGGCGACCACCGCGCGCTCCTGCTCGACCGACAGCTCGTCGCGCAGCAGCTCCAGGTCGGCGACCTTGCGCGCGAGCTCGGCGAAGTCGCACTTGAGCACGCGGCAGATCTCGTCGATGCGCTTGAGCGGCATGTCGCCCTTGGCGAACATGCGCTTGACGCTGGACTCGGCCAGCCCCAGCTCGCGCCCGAGGTCGGCGTAGGTCAGCCGGGCCAGCTTGAGCTCGGCCTTCAGGACGTTGATCATCTCGGCAGTGGTGCTCACGAATCGCCTCCCTGGAATGCTTGAGTATCCCGACACAATACCGCAAGACCAGGAATCGAGCACCTGGCGCAACCACGTTGTCGGGCGTCGCCGTGCTGCGCATCATCGCCAACACCTCGGCAACTCGTTGCACCATGAAACCCGTCTCACTTCGCTCACGCCGCGTGCCGGCCCTGGGCGCCGCCTTCGCGATCGCCTGCCTTGCCCAGTTCGAACCAGCGCGGGCGCAGTCGTCCGACCGCCTCAGCGAGGCCTCCGGCGTGTCGGTGGCCGTCTCCGTGGCACTGCCGGTGATGTTCGTCGCCGGCGCGGGCTCGGTCGTCGTCACCGCGGTGCAGGCGACCGGCGACGGCATCGTCTGGGTTGTCGAGAACGTCGCCGACGGCGCGCGCGCCAGCGTGCGCGTGACCGGCCACGCGGTCGGCGCCTCCGCGGTCGCGGTCGGCACCGTCCTCACGGTGACGGCGACCTCCGCCGGCTTGCTGCTCAGTGCGGCCGGCCAGGTGGTCGCCTTCATCCCGAACGAGATCGGCCGCGCGCTGCTCTACGACCGCCAGGTGTCGCAATGAGCCGCGGCCATGTTGCCTGGAGCCGCCGCGTGCGCGCGATCCTCGCC
>DASVLN010000336.1:0-6442 GCA_036384855.1 Burkholderiaceae bacterium
AGGCCGGCGAAGCCGCGGCGCGTCGTCGGCGCGCGCATCCGCGCTGCCCTCAGGCCGCGCCCTTGCGGGCCAGCGCGATCAGGCCGTCGGTCACCGCGAGCACCTCGGGACGGCCCGGACCCGACGACGCCGTCGTCCAGCGGCCCTGCACGGCGAACTGCGGCATGTGGTCGATGCCGTAGTCCTGCTCCATGCGCTCGGCCTGGTGGACGCGGGTCTGCACGCCGAAGCTTTCCCACGCGGCCTTGACCTTGGCGACGTCCAGCCCGCTGTCCTTCGCGAAGGCGAGCATGTCCTCCTCGCGGTTGATCGGCTTGCGCTGGACGTGGAAGCGGGCGAAGGTCTTCGCGTGCATCTGTTCGACCAGGCCCAGCGCCTCCCAGGTGAAGAAGATCTGGGCGTGGATCTGCTTGAGCGCGTCGAAGGCGACCGGCTGGCGGCGGAAGTTGACGTCGTGCGGCAACTTCGCCATCCAGGCCTCCAGGGCCGGCTCGAGCGCGTTGCAGTGCGGGCAGCCGTACCAGAAGAACTCGATGACGTCGATCTTGCCCGGCGCCGGCGTGGACTGCGGCTTGGACAGGCGCAGGTAGTCCGTGCCCTCGATCAGCGTACCCTGCGCGCGGGCCGTGCGCGGCAGGCCGAGGCCGGCGAGCGCGGCGGCGCCGGCCAGGCCGGTCAGTTGGAGGGCGAATTCACGGCGGGTCGAGGAGCGCATGGCGTCGGGGCGGCGGATCGGCCGCGGCAGGGTGGCGGGGTGTGGCAGCGAAGGCGGAGGCGTCGGCGCAGGGCGGTCGTCGCTCAGCCGCCCTTGCGGACGACGTTGACGAGGGCGTCGGTGGTCGCGAGCGCGGCGATCGGGCCGCCCATGGACGGGGAGGTCGTGAAGCGGCCCGCGATGCCCAGCTCGGGCACGCCGTCGACCTGGTAGTCGTCGGACAGCTGCTTGGCCTGGTGCATGCGCGTCTGGACGCCGAAGCTCTCCCAGGCGGCCTTCACCTTGGCGACGTCCAGGCCGCTTTCGCGCGCGAACTCGAGCATGTCCTCCTCGCGGTTGATCGGCTTGTGCTGGACGTGGAAACGGGCGAAGGTCTTCGCGTGCATCTGGTCGACCAGGCCCAGCGCCTCCCAGGTGTAGTAGATCTGCTGGTGGACTTCCTTGAGCGCGTCGAAGGCGACGGGCACGCGGTGGAAGTTGACGTCGGCCGGCAGCTTGGCGGCCCACGGCTCCAGCGTCGGCTCGAACGCGAAGCAATGCGGGCAGGCGTACCAGAAGAACTCGACCACCTCGACATGGCCCGGCCGGGTCGTGGTGGGCGCCGGATTGTCCAGCTTCGTGTAGTCGCGGCCGGCCACGGGGCCGCCCTGCGCGAGCGCGCCGCGGGGCAGGCCCAGCGAGGCGAGCGCCGCGGCGCCGGCCAGGCCGGTCAGTCGGAGGGAGAACGCGCGCCGCTGCATCGCTGGAATCCTTTGCTGGAGATCGTCGGTCGGGTGCTGAGAGGCCAGCCCGGCCGCAAAGTTCACTGTTTCGTGCGATCGACGCGCACGATGGACGCCTCGGGATCGACGGACTTGGCGCGGTCGAGCTGCGCGTCGGCGTCCTCCCTCCTGTCAAACGGCCCAAGCCGGACGCGGTGGACAACACGCCCGTTCTGTTCGCGCTCGGTCACCGTCGCGCGGATGCCCGCGAGCGCCAGCTTGGCGCGCTGCTGTTCGGCATCCTCGGGCTTGGAGTAGGCGCCCACTTGTACGAAATAGATGAAGGCATCGACCTCGCCGCCGGTTGCCGTCGACGTGGGCGCCGGCTTGCCGTCGGGCGACTGGCCGTTGAGGATGGCCGCGGCGTCGCGCGTGCTGCGCGCGCTGGACGGCGGCGCCGAGGCGGGCACCGGCGCGACGCGGGGCGTGTCGGCCGGTGTGGGCAGTGCGGGCGCGGGCTGGCGCGGGACGACCGCCGTGTCGGAGGCGGGCGCCGCCGGCGCGGACGCCGTGGGCACCGGTGCCGGCGGGCGCGTCGTCGGCTTGCCGATCAGCCCGGCGTTCGGATCCCAGTTCTTGTTGCGCTCGGCCTCGGCGGCATCCTGCTCGGGCGTGCGCTGCTGGGCCTTGTTGATCAGCGGCATCGGCGTGTGGGTGACGTACAGCGCCACCACCAGCGCCACGCCCAGGCCCAGCAGCAGGCCGATGATCATGCCCAGGGCGGTGCCGCCCTTCTGGTTCTTCAGGACAGGTTTCACGAGGTTCAGCTTTCGGGGTTCTCGTCGCGGGACATGGCCTCCGGCGCGCTCACGCCGAGGATCGCCAGCGCGTTGCGCAGCACCTGGCGCGTCGCCGAGAGCAGGGCGAGGCGGGCGTGCGCGAGGGCGGCGTCGTCGACCAGGAAGCGCTCGGCGGCGTAATAGGTGTGGAACGCCGCCGCCACGCCGCGGGCGTAGAACGCGACGTCGTGCGGCGCGAGGTCGCGCGCGGCGGTCGTGAGCACGGACGGGAACTCCGCCAGCTTCAGCATCAGCGCGGATTCGGCAGGCGCGGCGAGCAGCGAGAGATCCGCGCCGGCGATCGCGCCGAGGTCGCCACCCTTGTCGGTGAACTGGCGGATCACGGAGCAGATGCGCGCGTGCGCGTACTGCACGTAGAACACCGGGTTCTCGTCGTTCTGCTTCAGCGCGAGGTCGATGTCGAACACGAACTCGGAATCCGCCTTGCGGCTGACGAGGAAGAAGCGCACGGCGTCGCGGCTGGTCCAGTCGATCAGGTCGCGCAACGTCACGTAGCTGCCGGCGCGCTTGGAGATCTTGACCTCCTGGCCGCCGCGCATGACGGTGATCATCTTGTGCAGCAGGTAGTCGGGCCAGCCCTGGGGCACGCCCTCGCCGGCGGCCTGCAGGCCCGCGCGCACGCGCGCGACCGTGCCGTGGTGGTCGCTGCCCTGGACGTTGATCGCCTTAACGAAGCCGCGCTCCCACTTGTCGAGGTGGTAGGCGATGTCGGGCACGAAGTAGGTGTACGTGCCGTCGGACTTGCGCATCACGCGGTCCTTGTCGTCGCCGTAGTCGGTCGTGCGCAGCCACAGGGCGTTGTCGGCCTCGTAGGTCTTGCCCGAATCGAGCAGCTTGGCCACCGTCCTGTCCACGGCGTGGCTCGCGTAGAGGCTCGTCTCGAGGAAGTACTGGTCGAAGCGGACGCCGAAGGCCTGGAGGTCGAGGTCCTGCTCGTGGCGCAGGTAGGCGACGGCGAACTGGCGGATCGAGTCGAGGTCCTCCGGGTCGCCCGAGGCGGTGAACTCGCGGTCGTCCGCCTTGACCGTGGCCTTGGCGAGGAAGTCGCGCGCGATGTCGGCGATGTAGTCGCCGTTGTAGAAGCCCTTGCTGGCCGGGTCGTCCGGGTCCGTGGGCCAGCAGTCGTCGCCCGGCTTGAAACCCTGGATGCGCAGCTGCGTGCTCCGGGCCAGCGTGCCGATCTGGACGCCGGCGTCGTTGTAGTAGAACTCGCGGTGCACCGCCCAGCCCTGGCTCTCGAGCAGGTTGCACAGCGTGTCGCCCAGCGCGCCCTGGCTGGCGTGGCCGATGTGCAGCGGGCCGGTCGGATTCGCGGAGACGAACTCGACGATCACCTTCTTGCCGTTGGCCGGCTGGACGCCGAAACGGTCGCCGCTGTCCAGCACCTCCGCCACGACCGCCTGCTTGGCGGCCGGCGCGAGGCGCAGGTTGATGAAGCCCGGACCGGCGATCTCCAGGGCCGAGACCCAGCGCTGCACCGCCGGCTGCTCGTTCAGCGCCGCCACCAGGCGTTCCGCGACGACGCGCGGCGCCAGCTTCAGCGGCTTGGCCAGCTGCATGGCGACGGTGACGGCCAGGTCGCCATGGGCGGCCTGCTTGGGCGATTCGAAGGCGGGCGTGACGGCGGCTTCCGGCGCGACCTGGGCGACGGCGACCGCCAGGGCCTGCGCGAGCTCGGACTTGGCTTGGATCATCCGCCGATTCTAGATGGACGCCCCGCGCCGCCCGGGCGGCGCTTCGGGCAGGTTTCCGGGGTCGGCGAGGCGCCGCGGCCGCGGCCGGCTGGCCGCGGCGCGGGTCCCCGGCGCGGAACAACCCGGAAATTGCCGGTTTCTTTGCACGATCCGTTCCCCGGCCCGTCGCGCAGGATACATACTGGCCGATGCCTGCCCGCGGCGCGGGCGGGTCGGACGCCGCCAACCCGCCATGTCCAATCCCGCCGAGTTCCAAGCCGAAGCCACCGTGCGCGAAGCGCCGCACGAGGCCTGGCCGTCCTCGATCGGCAAGTACCGCATCCAGGGCCGCCTGGGCGACGGCGCGACCAGCGTCGTCTTCCTCGGCTTCGACGACTTCGCCAAGCGCGAGGTGGCGATCAAGCAGCTGCGCCTGACCTCCGACACCGCGCCCGTCGACGCCCATTTCTGGTCGCGCTTCTTCGCTGCGGAGGCGGCGCTGGTCGGGCGCCTCAACCATCCGAACGTCGTCCAGATCTACGACGCCGTCAGCGACGACCGCGTGCCCTACCTCGTGATGGAGTACGTGCCCGGCGTCACGCTGCGCGAGTTCTGCCGCACCGACCGCCTGCTGCCGCTCGAGCAGATCGTCGAGATCGGCTTCAAGTGCGCGATGGCGCTGGGCTACGTCTACCGCCAGGGCCTGATCCACCGCGACGTCAAGCCCGCCAACATCCTGGCCGTGGTGCAGGACGGCGAGGTCGTCGACGTCAAGCTGAGCGACTTCGGCAGCGTGCTCAACACGAACTCCGAGCACACGCAGATCCACCGCGTCGGCTCGCTCGCCTACATGTCGCCCGAGCAGATCGACGGCAACGCGCTCGACTGCCGGACCGACATCTACGCGCTCGCCGCCGTGCTCTACCACCTGATCGCCGGCCGGCCGCCGTTCGACGCGCAGACGCAGGTCGCGCTGATGAACCAGATCTTCCATCACGAGCCGCCTTCGCTCGCCGAGCTGCGCGAAGGCGTGACGCCGGCGCTGGAGGCCGTGATCCTGGGCGCGCTCGCGAAGTCGCCCGGCGCGCGACCCCAGGACTGGGAGCAGTTCGCGCAGGCGCTGTCGGGCCTGATCGTCAACCACCAGGTGCCGCGCGGGCGGCTGCAGAAGGTGCTCGACTCCGAGCGCTTCAACCTGCTGCGCTCGCTCGAGTTCTTCGCCGACTTCGACGACGTGGAGCTGTGGGAGGTCGTGCACCGCGCCAAGTGGCAGCGCCTGCACTACGGCCACCGCATCTACCGCCGCGGCCAGGAGGGGCGCACCTTCCACATCATCGCGCAGGGCGAGGTCGAGGTCTTCCGCGACGGCCAGCGCGTGGCGCGCCTGGGCGCGGGCACGTCGGTGGGGGAGATGGCCTACCTCGCGCCCAGCCCCGACCTGCGCCGGCACAGCGCGGACATCATCGTCTCCGAGCCGTGCACGACGATCTCGTTCACGCCGGAGTCGCTGATGCAGCTCAGCGCCGAGTCGCGCATGCGCTTCGACAAGGCGTTCATCCAGGTGCTGGTGCGCCGCCTCCACGCGGCCCACGAGACCCTGGCGCATCCACGACGCGTCCTATGACGCTGCGTCCCGCGGTGCGCAGCGTCCACTCAAACCCGCGAAACCTTCCCTTGCGCGGCTGACGACTCCTCACGCCGGGCGTCGGCTCGCCGCTACAGGCGGCCGGCCCGCGCGTGACCGGCGTCGTTGACGGCGGATTTCCTGCTTGTGACGCCCGGGCGGCTTTGCTTCAATGCATCCATGCCGCTCCCCCGCGGCATGCCCCGCCACCCGCGGCCGACCCGGCTCGCCATCACAAGGAACGCCCCATGAAATCCGTCCTCACCGCCATCGCCCTGACCCTGGCCGCCGCCGGCGCGTTCGCCGCCGACGCCGGCGCGCCCGCCGCCAGCAAGGCGCTCACGCCGCAGCAGCAGAAGATGGCCGACTGCTCGGCGGCCAACAAGGGCAAGAAGGGCGACGAATACAAGGCGGCCCAGAAGGCCTGCCTGTCGGGTGGCGCGGCCCCCGCGTCCGCGCCGATGACGCAGCAGCAGAAGATGGCCGCCTGCGCCAAGCAGAACAAGGGCAAGAAGGGCGACGACTACAAGGCCGCGCAGAAGGCCTGCCTGTCGGCGCCCTGATTTCCCGCCGGGGCCCCGGCTGCCGACGGCGAAACGAGGGGTTTCCGGCCGTTTCGACGCGGGCGTGGCGGGACGTGGCATTTCCGGCCCGTTTCGCGCCCGGTGTCTCCTCCGACCCCGGCGAGCATGGATCGTCCGCGGCCGCGCCTTCGAGGGCGCGCCGCGCGGCGTTCCATCAACCGCTCTCGAAGGAGACCCCATGACCCATCGCATCCTGTTCCTGTCGCTGGCGCTCGTCGCCGGGTTCGCCCAGGCGCGCGCGCCGCACGCGGCGGCCGCGTCCGCGCCGGCCGCGGTCGTCGCGTC
>DASVLN010000337.1:0-5257 GCA_036384855.1 Burkholderiaceae bacterium
CTCGGTGTTGTCGACGGCTTGCGCGCGCGCTTCGACGTCGTGCAATACGGCCGGCTCGACTACGCGCCGGAAACGTTCCCGCTGCTGGCGATCCGCAACTGCGAATGGCGCGACGACCTGCCTTGCGCGCTCGTCACCGGCGGCGTGCATGGCTACGAGACGAGCGGCGTGCACGGCGCGCTCGAGTGGATGGCGCGCGCGTTCGACCGCCGCGCCGGCGCGCTCAACCTGCTCGTCCTGCCCTGCATCAGCCCGTGGGGCTACGAGACGATCAACCGCTGGAATCCCGACGCGCTCGACCCCAACCGGCAGTTCCGCGCCGGCAGCCCGGCCGCCGAGTCGGCGCTCGCGATGGCCTGCGTGGCCGCGCACGGCGGGCGGGTCGACCTCCACGTCGACCTCCACGAGACCACCGACACCGACAACAGCGAGTTCGGCCCCGCCAAGGCCGCGCGCGACGGCACCGCGTTCGACTGGCACGCGATCCCCGACGGCTTCTACCTCGTCGGCGACAGCGAGCGTCCGGCGCCGGAGTTCCAGCGCGCGCTGATCGAGGCGGTGCGCGGCGTCACGCACATCGCCGGGGCGGACGAGCGCGGCCGCCTCATCGGCACGCCCCTGGCGCAGCCCGGCGTCATCAACTACCCCAAGCGATCCCTCGGGCTGTGCGGCGGCATGACCGCCGCGCGCTTCGTGACGACCACCGAGGTCTACCCCGACAGCGCTTCCACGAGTCCCGCGGAATGCATCGCGGCGCAGGTGGCGACGGTCGAGGCGGCGATCGAGTTCCTCCTGCGCGGCTGAGCGCGTCGCGGCGCGCATTTCGCCCGCGAAACCCCGCGATCCGCGCCGGGCGGCGCCGGGGCGGCTCTCTACAATCCGTCCATGGCTTTCGTTCACCTGCGCACCCACACCGAGTTCTCCGTCGTCGACGGCACCCTTCGCATCGACGACGTGGCGGCGGCGGCCAAGGCCGACGGGCAGGTGGCGCTGGGCATCACCGACCTGTCGAACCTGTTCGGCGCCGTCAAGTTCTACAAGGCCTGCCGCGGCAAGGGCGTGAAGCCGATCGTCGGCGTGGACGTCTGGATGGATCCGCTGCCGGACGCCGCCGACCGCGGCGCGACGCGGCTCGTGCTGCTGGTGCAGGACCGCCAGGGCTACCTCAACCTGTGCGAGATGCTGGGCCGCAGCTGGACGCGCAACGTGCAGCGGGCGCAGGCGTGGGTCAGGTGGGAGTGGCTGGAGGAGCTGGGCGGCGGGCTGATCGCGCTGTCCGGCGCTGACGGCGGGGCGGTCGGCCAGGCGCTGCTCGCGGGCGATCCCGCGCGCGCGGGCGAGGCCGCACGCAGGCTGGCCGGGCTGTTCCCCGGCCGCTTCTACCTCGAGCTGCAGCGCGCCGGCCTGCCCACCAACGAGACGCACGTGCGCGCCGCCGTGCCGCTGGCGGCGTCGCTGGAGCTGCCGGTGGTGGCCACCCATCCGGTGCAGTTCCTCGAGCCGGACGACTTCGACGCCCACGAGGCGCGCGTGTGCATCGCGGAGGGCGAGACGCTCGCGAACCCGCGCCGCGTCAAGCGCTTCACGCGCGAGCAGTACTTCAAGTCGCAGGCCCGGATGGAGGCGCTGTGGGCGGACGTGCCCTCGGCCGTCGCCAACACGGTGGAGATCGCGCGCCGCTGCAACCTGACGCTGGCGATGGGCAAGAACTACCTGCCCGACTTCCCGACGCCCGAGCTCGCGGACGGCTCGAAGATGCCGATGGACGACTACTTCCGGCAGCTGAGCTACGAAGGCCTCGAGGAACGCCTCGCGCTGCTGTTCCCCGACGCCGCGATGCGCGACGCGAAGCGGCCGGAGTACGTCGAGCGCCTCGAGTTCGAGATCAACACGATCCTGAAGATGGGCTTCCCCGGCTACTTCCTGATCGTGTCGGACTTCATCAAGTGGGCCAAGGGCAATGGCTGCCCCGTCGGGCCGGGCCGGGGCTCCGGCGCGGGCTCGCTGGTGGCCTACGTGCTCAAGATCACCGACCTGGATCCGCTGCACTACAAGCTGCTGTTCGAGCGCTTCCTGAACCCGGACCGGGTCTCGATGCCCGACTTCGACGTCGACTTCTGCCAGGGCAACCGCGACCGCGTCATCGAATACGTGAAGGACCGCTACGGGCGCGAGGCGGTCAGCCAGATCGCGACCTTCGGCACCATGGCGGCCAAGGCCGCGCTGCGCGACGTCGGCCGCGTGCTGGGCATGGGCTACGGCCACGTCGACTCGATCGCCAAGCTGATCCCCGCGCCGCCCGGCAAGACGGTGACGCTCGCCAAGGTGCCCGAGAAGCCGGACCCCGGCCTGATCTACGCCCGCAAGGAAGAGCCCGAGATCGAGCGCCGCGAGGCCGCCGAGGAGGAGGTCGCGGCGCTGCTGGAGCTGGCCGCGCGCGTCGAGGGCATGGTGCGCAACATCGGCATGCACGCCGGCGGCGTGCTGATCGCGCCCGGCAAGATCACCGACTTCTGCCCGCTGTACCAGCAGCCCGGCAGCGAGTCGGCCGTGAGCCAGTTCGACAAGGACGACGTCGAGGCGATCGGCCTCGTGAAGTTCGACTTCCTGGGCCTCGCGACGCTGACGATCCTCGAGCTCGCCAAGGAGTTCATCGTCGCGCGCCGGCCCGACCGCGCGGACTTCGCCTTCGAGACGATCCCGCTCGACGACGCCAAGGTCTACAAGCTGTTCTCCGACGGCCTGACGGAGGCGGTGTTCCAGTTCGAATCCCGCGGCATGCAGGGCATGCTGCGCGACGCCAAGCCGAGCCGGCTCGAGGACCTCATCGCGCTGAACGCGCTCTACCGCCCGGGCCCGATGGACCTGATCCCGACCTTCGTCGCGCGCAAGCACGGCAAGGAGGAGGTCGAGTACCCGCACCCGCTGGTCGAGCCCGTGCTGTCCGAGACCTACGGCATCATGGTCTACCAGGAGCAGGTCATGCAGACCGCCCAGGTGCTCGGGGGCTACTCGCTCGGCGGCGCCGACCTGCTTCGCCGCGCGATGGGCAAGAAGAAGGTCGAGGAGATGGCCAAGCATCGCGAGATCTTCCGCGAGGGCGCGGCCAAGAACGGCATCGACCAGGCCAAGGCCGACGAGATCTTCGACCTGATGGAGAAGTTCGCGGGCTACGGCTTCAACAAGTCGCACGCGGCCGCGTACTCCCTGCTCGCGTATCACACCGGTTGGCTGAAGGTGCACTGCACCGCCGAGTTCTACGCGGCCAACATGACGATCGAAATGGGCGACACCGACAAGCTCAAGGTGCTGCTCACGGACGCGAAGCAGTTCGGCATCGCCTTCGTCCCGCCCGACGTCAACATCTGCGTCCACCGCTTCGAGCCGGCGCCGGGCCGCGAGGGCGACAAGCTGATCCGCTACGGCCTGGGCGCGGTCAAGGGCACGGGCCAGGGCGCCATCGAGGCCATCGTCGCCGCGCGCGAGGGCAAGACCGAGCTGAGCCCGACGCCCGGCCCGTTCCGCAGCCTGTTCGACTTCGCCAAGCGCGTCGATCGCTCGCGCGTGAACAAGCGCGTGGTCGAGGCGCTGGTCAAGGCCGGGGCGTTCGACCAGCTCCATCCCGACCGCGCGAGCACGCTCGCCAGCGTCTCGCTCGCCTTCGAGTGGGCCGACGCCCAGGCCGCGCACGCGCAGCAGGGCGGCCTGTTCGACTTCGGCGGCGAGGACATGCACGGCGCCTCCACGCAGGAGCCCGCGCTGGTGCCGGTCGAGCCCTGGAGCGTGCGCGAGCGCCTGACCCTGGAGAAGACGGCGATCGGCTTCTTCCTCTCGGGCCACCTCTTCGACCAGAACGAGTCCGAGGTGAGGCGCTTCTGCAAGCGCCGCATCGTCGACCTGATCGATTCGCGCGAGCCGCAGACGCTTGCCGGGATCGTCAGCGACCTGCGCATCATCAACGGCCAGCGCGGGCGCGTGGGCATCTTCAAGCTGGACGACAAGACCGACTCGATCGAGGCGGTCGCCAACGAGGAATTGCTCGACCTCCACCGCGACGCGTTGCGCGACGACGAGCTGCTGGTCGTGATGGGCAAGGTGCAGCCCGACCGCTTCAGCGGCGGCCTGCGCCTGAACGTCACGCAGATCTGGGACCTGGCGGCGGCGCGCGCGCGCTTCGCCCGCTACCTCTCGGTGATGGCCGACGGCAACGTCGCCCCGCTGGCCGAGCTCGTGAAGCAGTGGCCGGCCAAGCGCTCGGTGACCGAGCACGGCGAGTCGGTGCAGGGCCTGGGCGTGCGCGTCAAGGTGCGCGTCGACGGCGCCGCCGCCGAGCTCGACCTCGGCGACCAGGGCCGCTTCTGGCCCAGCGACGACGCGCTGGCGCGGTTCAGGCAGATCCTGCCCAAGGACGTGCCGCAGGTCGTCTACGACTGAAGCCGCGGTCACTGCGGGGCCGGGTCGAGGCCGGCGACGGTCGGGCTGGCGCTGGGCGGGAACGGCCCGGGCCGCCCCAGGATGCAGGCACGCTTTGTTTCCGGTCTTTACCTTCGCGACGCCACGACCCTGACAACTTGCGGCAAGCTGAACGCGTTGAGGAGGGGCAACACCACTTTCTGGAGTGCCTCATGAAACGTTCCGCGATCGCTGCTGCCGTGCTGGCCCTGGGCGCCGTCTTCGGCGCGTGCGACGTCGCGCAGGCCGCGGTGTCGGTGTCGGTCATCGTCGACCCGGGCGTCTACGGCCGCGTCGCCATCGGCGGCTATGTCGAGCCGCCGCAGGTGTACGCCGACGCGCCGGTGATGGTCGACGAGGACGGCAACCTGGTCAGCGTCGTCGAGCCCGAGGCGTACGCCGAGGACGGCAGCGACGACGTCGACGACGCCGGCTGGGCGCCCGCGTATCCGGAGCCCGTCTTCCTGTGGGTGCCCGAGTACCAGCGCCTGCATTGGGCGCAGTACTGCGACCTGTACGGCGCGCGCGGCGTGCCGGTCTACTTCGTACAGGACGGCTGGTACCGCGACAACGTGATGCACCGCCACTGGACGCCGGCGCAGCGCGGCTGGAGCCGCGCGCAGTGGATGGAGCAGGATCGCCTCGCGCGCCTGCACTGGGAGCACGAGCGCTGGGAACGCTGGCACCACGACGGCGGCTACGGCGGTGACGGCGGTCACGCGATCGTCGGCGTTCGTCCTGAATGGCCGGGGGCTCCCGGCCACGACCGCCGCCCGCAGCCCTGGCCGGCGAGCGACGGCGGCCG
>DASVLN010000338.1:0-2149 GCA_036384855.1 Burkholderiaceae bacterium
GAACGCCCTGCGGCCCACCCGCGCGTCGCGGGAGGCCATGACCTCGGCGCGCGTCGACACCGGCGAGGCGGCGGCGGCCGCGGCCCCGGCCGCCGGGGCCGAGTACCCGGCGTTTCCTCGCACCCTCGCGGACTTCGAGGCGCAGCTCAAGGCGCCGCCCAAGCCCATCGACCGGAGGAAGGCCGCGGCCCTGATCAACAAGTTCCGGCCCAACCCGGCACGTCCCGGCTCGGGGCTGGCGCAGCTGTCGGCGCGTCAGGTCGCGACCTGGGAGCGCGAGGTGATGGGCATGAGCCGCGCGGAGCGCAAGCGGCGGCGGGATGTCGTCTTCCTGTCCGAGCTGCCCTATCCGACCAGTTCGAGCGTCGTCAACGGCATCATCTACTGCGCCGTGCCGTTCATCGACATGTCCGCGAAGGGGCATGCGGTCACGGCGCTGCTCGTCGCGGGACTTTCGCCCATCGCCGTCGCGGCCATCCAGGTGATGACCAACAAGGCGGCCGAGGTGTACCGCCAGAAGAACTCGATGGCCACGAAGGTCGACAAGTCGCGCATCCACGCCAGGCTCACGCCGTCGCAGATGCTCGAGGAGCAGGCGTCGGCACTGGCGGCGCTGCACGCGAACAACGACAGGCTGGACACGTTCGTCACCGACATGGCGGCGAAGCACGGCGTGTCGTTTGCCGAGCCGCGCGGCGCCGACGCCTTCGACGACGCCACGCGCGCCGCGCTGCACGAGATCGTCCCGCCGACACGCCACGCGCGACTTCGCCTGGCGCTGCGGGCCGCGGCCGAGGGCGAGGACTCGACGGCGCTGCGCGCCCTGGTGGACGGCCTGCCGGCCGGCGACCGCGATCGCGCCGACAAGGTCGTCGCGGACGCGCTCGGCCGCCACTACCAGGCCAGGATGGACGAGCTCGCGGGCAAGCTCTCGAAGGAGGAGTTGCTGGAGCTCACCGGCCTGTTCGTCGACAACGCGTCGCACGAGCTGCGCATCCACGAGCTGACCGAAGGCCTCGACATGAGCAAGGAGCTGCGCGACCGCAATCTCGTGTATACGGGATGGCAGGGGCCGGCGCGGATCCTGCGGGCCGGCAGCGGCGTGGTCAAGACCCTGCTGCGCCAGCCGGGAAAAAGCGCGCCCGCGAGCTGGCTGGACGGATGGTGGCCCGCCAGGCGCCTGCCGCTGGGGGCGGCCAAGGGCATCGCCGCGGGCGTCGCCGGCGCGGCGCTCGTGACGCAGCACGTGCTGTGCGGCTTCGACGGCGTCAACGCCTTCCACCGCGACAACCGCATGAACATCGAGCGCGGCGACCTGTTCAACGAAGCGGGCCACCTGGCGTGGGCGCGGGGCGAGCGGGCGACCGAGGACTTCTTCGACGAGGAGAAGATGCACGCGATGTGGCCGCGGGAGGTCGTGCAGATGCGCGATCGCACGGTCAAGCTCGTCGAGGGCTGGCTCGAGAGGCTGGAGGCACAGGAACAAGCGCTGGCCGGTGCCGGTGCGCCCGCCGCCGACGGCACGGACCTGGAGCCCGGCGGGGAGCATCCGTCGCCGCAGGCCCGCCAGCTTGCCGCCACCATCGCGGAGTACCGGAACGACCTGGCGCTGCTGAAGTCCGGCGACGTGACCGAGCTGACGCGGGGCGGGGACGTCCGGCGCATCCTCGACGACATCATGGCGGGCACCTCCTGGCGCCATGCCGTGCGCGAAGGATGGAACGCGCTCACCCCGGAGGAATATTCGGCCCAGATCGGCCAGCGCTACACGCAGGCCTTCATGGGCGGCGTCTTCGGCGCGGTCGGGGCGGCCGCCGCCGGGCCCGTCCTGTCGTGGTTGCTGGGCGGCGACGGCATCCCGCTGTCCACGGAGCTCTACATCGGCCTGGGCGGGGCGGCCCTCGGGGCCGTCTCGGCGTACACGCAGTCGATGGCGGTGGACGGCAAGAACCAGCGCCGCGACGGCGGCACGATGGGCCTGGGCGGGCAGCTCCTGAACGGACTGGTGCAGCCCGCCGTGGCGGCGAAGCAGCGCCTCGACATCCACTGGGGACGGCCGGCGGCAGCGGCGCGTTCGCGACAGGCCGCGGGCGTGGCCGGCAGCCGGCTGCAGTCCGCGGTGGGACAGGCCATCGACAAGCGCCTGGAC
>DASVLN010000339.1:0-2657 GCA_036384855.1 Burkholderiaceae bacterium
CGAACGGCGCAGGCGCTGTTCCTTCTTGTTCAGCATGTTGGCGCTCCTTACTTCTTCTTCGTCTCTTTCAGCACCACGCGCTCATCGGCGTAGCGGATGCCCTTGCCCTTGTACGGCTCGGGCGGACGGATGGCACGCACCTCGGCGGCGATCTGGCCGACGACCTGGCGGTCGGCGCCCTTGATCAGCACTTCGGTCTGCGTCGGGGTCGTCACGGTGATGCCGGCGGGCATGTCCTTGACGACCGGGTGCGAGAAGCCGATCTGCAGGTTGAGCTTCTGGCCTTGCGCCTGGGCACGGAAGCCGACGCCCACCAGCGTGAGCTTCTTCTCGAAGCCCTTGCTGACGCCCAGCACCATGTTGTTCACCAGGGCGCGGAACGTGCCGCTCATGGCGTTGGCTTCCTGGCTGTCGTCAGCCGGGGCGAACGTCACGACGGCGCCGTCCTTCTTGACCTCGACCAGCTTGTTCGCCGGCAGCGTGAGGGTGCCCGAGGCGCCCTTCACGGTGATCTTGTCTTCGGCGATCGACACGTCCACGCCTTGCGGGACGGTGATCGGCATTTTTCCTACGCGGGACATTGCGGCAATCTCCTTACGCGACGTAGCACAGGACTTCGCCGCCCACGCCGGTCTGGCGGGCCTTGCGGTCGGTCATCACGCCCTTCGGGGTCGTGACGATCGCGACGCCCAGGCCGTTCATCACCTGCGGGATCGCGTCGCGGCCGCGGTAGATGCGCAGGCCAGGACGGCTCACGCGCTCGATGCGCTCGATGACCGGGCGACCGGCGTAGTACTTCAGCGAGATTTCCAGTTCGGACTTCGCGCCATCGGCCTTGACGGCGAAGCCGTCGATGTAGCCCTCGTCCTTCAGGACCTGGGCGATAGCGACCTTCAGCTTCGACGAAGGCATGCTGACGACCGGCTTCTCAACGCTTTGCGCGTTGCGGATGCGGGTCAGCATGTCGGCGATAGGATCACTCATGCTCATGCTGTTTTCTCCTGTCTCGCCTGATTACCAGCTGGCCTTGATCACGCCCGGGATGTCGCCCTTGAAGGCGAGTTCGCGGATCTTGTTGCGCGCGAGGCCGAACGTGCGGAACGTGCCGCGGGGACGGCCCGTGAGCGTGCAGCGGTTGCGCAGGCGCGTCGGCGCCGAATTGCGCGGCAGCTTCTGCAGCTCGAGGCGGGCGATGTAGCGCTCTTCGTCGCTGCGCTTGGCGTCGCCGATGACGGCCTGCAGCTCGGCGCGCTTCTTCGCGAACTTCGCGACGGTCGCTTCGCGCTTGGCTTCGCGCTGGATGAGGGAAGTCTTTGCCATGGGGCGCCTCAGTTCTTGAACGGGAACTTGAACGCCGACAGCAGTGCCTTGCACTCGTCGTCGCTCTTGGCCGTGGTGGTGATCGAGATGTTCATGCCACGGATCGCGTCGATCTTGTCGTACTCGATTTCCGGGAAGATGATCTGCTCTTTCACGCCGATGTTGTAGTTGCCGCGGCCGTCGAACGAGCGGCCCGAGATGCCACGGAAGTCGCGCACGCGCGGCAGGGCGATCGTGACGAAGCGGTCCAGGAATTCGTACATCTGGACGCCGCGCAGGGTGACCATGCAGCCGATGGGCACGCCGTCACGGATCTTGAAGCCGGCGATGGCCTTCTTCGACTTGGTGACCACGGGCTTCTGGCCGGCGATCTTGGTCAGGTCGCCGACGGCGTGATCCATGACCTTCTTGTCGGCGACGGCCTCGCTCACGCCCATGTTCAGCGTGATCTTGGTGAGGCGCGGCACTTCCATCACGGACTTGTAGCCGAACTTGGCCGTGAGTTCCGGGACGATCTTTTCGCGGTAGTGTTCTTGCAGACGAGCCATGCCGGACCTCTTATGCCTTGACTTCTTCGCCGCTGGACTTGAAGACGCGAACCTTCTTGCCGTCGGCGAGGATCTTGATGCCCACGCGGTCGGCCTTGCCGGTCGCCGGGTTGAAGATCGCGATGTTGGACTGCTGGATCGGCATCGTCTTCTCGACGACACCGCCCGTCGTGCCCTTCAGCGGGTTCGGCTTCACGTGCTTCTTGGCGACGTTGATGCCCTCGACGACGACCAGCTGCTCGCTGACGCGCTCGGTGACGGTACCGCGCTTACCCTTGTCGCGGCCGGTGGTCACGATGACCTGGTCGCCCTTGCGGATCTTGTTCATGGCGTTTCCTTAGACTGCGGGACGGCGCTTCAGAGCACTTCCGGCGCGAGCGACACGATCTTCATGAAGCGCTCGGAACGCAGCTCGCGCGTCACGGGCCCGAAGATGCGGGTGCCGATGGGCTCGAGCTTGGCGTTCAGCAGCACGGCGGCGTTGCCGTCGAACTTCACCAGCGAGCCGTCTTGGCGGCGAACGCCCTTGGCGGTGCGGACGACGACGGCGTTGTAGACCTCGCCCTTCTTCACGCGACCGCGCGGCGCAGCTTCCTTGATGCTGACCTTGATGACGTCACCAATGGCCGCATAGCGACGCTTGGAGCCACCGAGCACCTTGATGCACATGACGGACTTCGCGCCCGTGTTGTCGGCGACGTCGAGTCGCGACTGCATTTGAATCATGTTTTATCCCCAACTTGCTCCCGCAGACGGCAACCCGAGAGCGGTCAGTATTGGGCCCGTCGG
>DASVLN010000340.1:0-11172 GCA_036384855.1 Burkholderiaceae bacterium
CCGACAGCCTCAACACGCGACCCCGCGCCACTCACGACTGGCACACGCCGCTTGAGGTCTTCGGACTCACCCTGGCAAACTCTCACAAGTCTCCGAGCTCAGTTCAATAACGCGGTGTTGCAGTTCGGATTTGAAACCGCCAGGTGAACCATGGCTGACTCCAACTCTAAGTCCTCCCACGAGCCCGCGAACAAGGTCGACGACGCGTTCGCTGAAGACCTGCTTGAGAAGGTCCACTCCTGCGCGCCCATCCTCGCTGAGGCGGACGTCGAACTCATCGAGCACCGGATGCAGTCCGCAGACTTCGGCATCGGCCGACGCATCGGCCTCGTGACCGCAAGCAAAGACGGCGCGTGGTTCAAGTCTGTCTCTACCGGGACGGACCACGCACTCGCCGTCGGTGCGATGTCTGCGATGCACGGCATTCGAGAGCACATCGAGCGAATGCGCGAGCTGACGAACTGGCTTGAAAGCGCTGAGATTCG
The DNA here is from genome assembly GCA_036384855.1 of Burkholderiaceae bacterium. Classification (GTDB taxonomy): domain Bacteria; phylum Pseudomonadota; class Gammaproteobacteria; order Burkholderiales; family Burkholderiaceae_C; genus Scleromatobacter. The sequence continues at coordinate 486 of DASVLN010000340.1, forward strand.
GCTTATGGTCGCCCTCGCCGCGCGAGAGGACTACCAAGAGCTGGAAGCCGAGGTGCTCAATGGGTGACCTGCTCAAGCATCCTGCATCAGACGGCCCGCGGGTGGAAAACATCCGTGCTCCCGGAAGGAAAAAGGGAACCGTGAGTCTGCGCACCGAGCGGTTCAAGCGGTGCGCTGCAGCGCAGCCGCCGGCAGAGCCGACACCCGACGAGGTGCGCCTTCCGCCAATCGAGGCAGGCAAGTTCTTCTATCCCAAGTCGATGCTGACGCAGGCGTATTTCTGCAGAGGCGGCACTGGGATTTGGAGCTCACCGAGCATGTCCCTCGGCATGCTGGTCAACGAGCGATTCGTGTCTCCAATGGGAGCGCTTCTGGAACAACTTGAGGCCGAAGGGCACAACGTGGCCGGAGCTCGAGCAGAGTGGCTGGCGTTTCGAGAACTGGCAAAGGGTCTGAAGGGCGACTTTGACGCGCTGTCCCAGCAAGTCATGCGAATCCAGATGCGACGCCCGCTCGCCACCGCGATGCTGCTGGAGGATGGCTCAAAGTAGCTTCTAATGGTGCTGCCCCAGCTAGGGCCGGCCGCAAACCGGACCGAACGCCGCGCGCCCCCGACGTGGCCTGCTGGGGCGCTCTCATTCGGGGTGCATCGGGGGATGCATGACTGACCAAGCAAGCCGGGCAATTCCGGCTTCGTGCGAGCCACAACTTCACTCAGTCGTGGATGTTGCGCTCGAAGCTGCTGCACTGCGATTTCCGATGCCTGCAGAAGGCGATGAGGACGCGCGAACGCTCGCGCTGGAATGGCAACGGTGGGCGACGGAAACTTTGCTACGCCAAGCGAACGGATATGCCCATGACGGGAAGTTCGGCATTGTTTTGGCAGATGGAACGACACTCGCCACGCGCGACGTGTTCTCCGTCCCGCAGGAAAATTGGCGAGTGACTGCGTCGGAACGCGAGACAGCCCTCAAGCTGTTCAAAGACGACCCCGTACACATCCGCCCCATTTTTTACATGCCTGTCCGCCCGGCCGAAGTGCCGCCAGCGCTCAAGCTCTTGCCGCGGGACACGTCTGTCAGCCTCCGGTGGACATGGCGTCGGTTTTCAGAGTCCGTCGGGCCGGCAGTCGATGCCATTGAAGCATTCGAAGCGACCCTTCGGCGCCAGGCGCAGGGCTGGCTCGTTATCGAGGAAGCGGTGCATGAGCTTCAAGCCGCTGGACGTGGAACAGCGAAAACCTGGACAGAGAAATTGGAAGAAGCGGCACAGTCGGGGGACTTGCCGATGCACGAGCCGGAATCACTTGAACGCGTGAGCTACAAGCCGACGCGACAACGGCCAGAGCCTCGCCGAGTACGCGACTTCTACGACTGGGTACACGTCGATGACCTCAACGCTTGGCTTCGCGCGCATGAGCCACGCCTTCCCTACCAGTTCGAGAGTCCAGCAAACCAAGACTACGCCGCCAAACCTCGACAAGTGCAGGCCAACAACGCTGTCGTTGTGAGCTTGGCAGGCGAGCGTCGCACCCGAAGAGAAGCGCCGACCGACTCGCCTTTCGATGGGCTTAGCGGGGTGCTCTACGTCCGAGCCGGCGAGCAGCTCTTTGCGTTGCGCGACATACCGGAGATGACTGCACGTGCGCTCGTCCCTGGAGCCTCCACGGCAGTCTTGCCTTCACCGTCATCAAGCGGCATCAGCGAAGACGATGAAGGGGCAACGTTTCGACTCCTCTTCGCGCTCGTCTTGGACGACCATAGGCGAAGGCTGAATGCAGCGCTGGCCGACAGGACACTGATTTCCACGTGGGGCCGTTTGCCGCCGGCGCCGGAGCTTCAAGAGGTGCTTCCACTCGGAGAGCTACGCCAGTTCTGCGAATCAATACGGGTTGAAGTGGCGGTCTTGAACGATGACGAAGCGCGCGAGGCGACACCAGTGATAGCCATCTCGCACGAGCCGGCGACCAAGGACGTAGATGCACATCCGGCCATATCGGTGTCTCATGTTCTCTCCAGCCGTCGCGACGTCCTCGACCCAATCATCGACCTGGCCGAGCGAAACGCAACGAATCCGGACGACCGCGCCGCAGTGTGGAACGCGTTTGCAGCCCTGGCAGTCTCGGCTTCGAAGCCCCCTCCCCTGCTTGGATTCGCTGACCGCTCCATCCAGTACCTCGACGGGGACGAGGCGAAGTTTCTGACCAGGGATGCCTTCAACAAGCGATGGGAGCGGAGGAAGGGGCGGGCCGCCGGCAGTCGCCGCTAGTCGCCACGGGCCGCTGCGGGCCGCCGCCGGTATGTGGAAACGCGGCGTCGAAAAGGAGCATGAGCGTCACCTTCACAGCATCGCGTGACGCCTCATGACCTCCCACACCGCAACCGCATTCGACAACCTGCCCGCCACCGGCTACGTCCGGCAGTCGCAACTCATTCCGGCACCGGTGCCGTTCTCGTCGGCCACGCTCTGGCGCAAGTGCAAGTCCGGCGACTTCCCCAAGCCCATCAAGCTCTCCGCACGCGTGACCGCTTGGAAGGTCGAGGACGTACGGCAATGGCTCGCCGCCCAAGCTGCGAAGGGCGGTGCAGCATGAAGAAAGCCCCGGCGACCTACCAAGCTGACGGGGCTTCGGGCGAGCAACTTGCGTTCATCGACCCGCCGCCATTCTGCCCGAGCTGGCCGAAGCGCAACAGCCTCGCCGACCGAGCGCTAAAGCTGTTTCTCGATGGGAAGGTCTTTGACCATCCCGATTTCCTCGGTGCCTGCGGCTCGTGGCGGCTCGCCGCCGTGGTGTTCCAGCTGCGAGCGCTTGGCTGGCCCATCGACACCATCGAGATTCCCAGCCCCAGCGAGGAGCACCCCGGTCGCACCATCGCCCTCTACAAACTCCCGCCGAAGTACGCCGCGGAGGCGTTCGCTCTGATGACGGGAGGTGCCAATGCTTGTCGACGTTGAGCGCGCCAGAGACGCACTGCTGGCGTGCGACCCGGGCTGCTCCCGAGAGGAATGGGTTCGTCTTGCCATGGCAGCCAAGGCTGCCGGCGTTGACCTGGACACCTTCCATTCGTGGAGCGCGCAGGCCAGCAACTATGACGAGCGCGACGCCCGCTCTGTCTGGACGTCGATTCGGCGTGCAGATGGCATCGGCCCGGGAACCCTGTTCAAAGCTGCAGCCCAGAATGGATGGAGCCCGAGCAGCCGTGCTGTCCGCTCGAAGCAGCCGCAGGACGCCAAGCGGCCCGCTGAGCACCGGAGACGGGTTCGGCCCGGGATGGATGCAGCGGCGGTCTGGGAACGCAGTGTTCCGGCGAGCGACTCGCACGGCTACATCGCGGCAAAGCAAGGCGTCCCCGACGGCTTGAGAGTCTTGCCGCAAGACGACCTGCTGACCATTGCCGGACAACGGATGGCCGGCGCTCTGGTCGTGCCAGTGAACAGCCTCGACGGCACCCTATCATCTCTGCAGTTCATCCCGGCGCCCGGGGCAGGCAAGCAGCTCAACTTGCCGGGCGCTTCCATCGACGGCGTGTTCGTCGTCGGAGCATTGAGAAACGGTGCCGTCGCCTACCTATGCGAAGGCATCGGCCAAGCATGGGCATGCTGGAAGGCAACGGGACAGGCGGCAATTGTGTGCTTCGGCTGGGGGCGTGTTCGCGCTGTCGCGAGCGAGCTGCGCAAGCGCGACCCGGCTGCCCGACTTGTCATCGTGCCGGACGTCGGCAAAGAACCTGACGCCGAGGCTGTCGCTCGCGAGGTGTGCGGCGCCTGCGCGCTCATGCCGGGAGGTTGGGGCGCGAACTCGGACGTCAACGACTTTGCCCAGCGAGAGGGCTTCGACGCGCTGGAGGCAATGCTGCAAGGTGCGAGGGCGCCGCTCGCAGACGGGGTCGTGCTTCTGAATGGCGCTGACCTTGTCCCGCAGCCGGTGTCGTGGCTGTGGCGCGATTGGCTCGCCTTGGGGAAGCTGCACATCCTGGCTGGTGCCCCTGGACAGGGGAAGACGACCATTGCCATCGCCATGGCTGCCACGGTGACGAGCGGCGGGCGTTGGCCGGACGGCTCACGAAGCGAGCGAGGGCACGTGCTCGTCTGGTCAGGCGAAGACGACCCCGCCGACACGCTGCTACCTCGCCTGCTAGCGGCGGGAGGTGACAAGTCTCGAGTTCACTTTGTCTCGGGGACTCGCGTGAACGGAAAGATGCAGCCATTCGACCCGGCAACCGATATGGCGCAACTCGCAGCACAGGCGACTCGCATCGGCGACGTTCGCCTCATCATCGTTGACCCCGTGGTCTCGGCGGTGACGGGCGACAGCCACAAGAACACCGAAGTTCGACGGGCTCTGCAGCCGCTGGTGGACCTCGCGTCGGCGATGGGCTCCGCACTCGTCGGCATCTCGCATTTCAGCAAGGGTGGGCAGGGACAAGACCCAGCATCGCGGGTCGTCGGCTCGGTAGCGTTCACAGCCGTCGCGCGGGTTGTGTTGGTCGCAGCCAAAGTGAAGGGTGACGACGGACAAGACCGTCGTATCCTGGCCCGGGGGAAGTCGAACATCGGGCCTGACGATGGCGGATTCGAGTACGCCATCAGCCAGGTCGAAGCGCTTCCGGGTATCCGGGCTGCACGCATCGAATGGGGCTCGTCGGTAGAAGGGACGGCCCGAGAACTGCTGACCGACCCGGCCGAGGAAGGCGAAGAGAACAACGCTCTGGACTCTGCGGCTGCGTTCTTGAGGGAGGTGCTCGGAGACGACTTGGTGCCCGTGAAAAGCATCGAGGCAGAGGCCAAGGACGCCGGCATTGCCTGGCGCACCATTCGCCGAGCCTCCGACTCGCTGGCTGTCGTGAAGCGCCGCGGCATGGAAAACCGGTGGTACTGGAGCCTCCCGAAGTTGTCCAAACCCGGCAACTTGTCCAACTTGTCCAACGTTTCGAGCTTGGACAACTTGGCCAACATGGACACGCCGCCGGTGGGGAAGAGCGCCGAGAACGACGAAGGGAGCGCACGATGAGCGTCATTGCGCTGGTGACCGGCAAGCTGCTGAAGGCGCCGACAACGCGCTCCGGCAGGAGCGGCGACCCGTTCACTTTGGCCACGATGAAAGCCGCGACGGATGACGGCGACCTCCTGGTGAACCTCATCGGCTTCGGCCTGGCGGGCGAAATCCTTGCGAAGCTTGGCGTTGGCGATGCACTCAGCGTTACTGGGCGGGCAAAGCTGAACCACTGGACGGCCAATGATGGACAGGAGCGGCACGGCCTGAACGTCGTTGTCGATGGCGTGCTCACCCCGTACCAAGTGAATGTGCGGAAACGCCGCGTGCAGGGCGGCAAAGAAGAGGAGGCGGAGTCATGACCCGTGGAGCAACGCCCAAGGCGAAGCGAAAGCCATCGGCAGAGGTCGAGAAGACGCCGCAACGGCGCACGGCGGTCGTCGTGGAATGCCGCAGCGTCGCCGACAACTACCCGGCGGTGGCGCGCACTCTGTCTCGGCCTGAAGTGAGCGCCGCGGCAACCATCGAGAAATGGCAACCAGACACCCACGACGTGAACGACCTTGCGTCCGAACTGGCAGCCCAGGTGTCGGCAGTCAACTCGGGCGACCTTGGCCGGGCCGAGGCGATGCTCATCGCCCAGGCGCACACGCTGAACGAGGTATTCAACAACCTGCTGCGGCGCGCGATGAACCAGACAGGACTGCCACAGTGGGAGGCCTACATGCGCATGGGGATGAAGGCGCAGAGTCAGTGCCGCACCACGCTCGAGGCCCTCGCGGAGATTAAGAACCCGAGAGCGGTTGCCTTCGTGAGGCAGGCCAACATTGCCCATGGCCCCCAGCAAGTGAATAACGCGGCGCCAACAGCCTCGCCCGACCAGTACATGCAGGCGGGTTCGGGCGCGCAGAAACAAGAGAACGAGCCAAGCAAACTATTGGAGCAACAGCATGGCCAGTGGCTGGACGCCGGAGCGCAGAGCTCGGCAAGCGGAGCTGATAAGGCGGTGGCGCCCTTGGGAACACGCGACGGGTCCCGCATCGGACGCAGGTAAGGCAAAGGTCTCGCGCAATGCCTGGAAGGGCGGAACCAGACAGGCATTCCGTGACCTCGCCAACGCGCTGAGGCAACAGCGCCGATTGCTGGACGAACTTCTCGACGCGCCGCCTGCCGACTCAGAAGCCTAGCCGCGAATTACGCGCGCACGCACGCGCGATGCGTGCGGCAGACGGGCTTGTACCTTCGACCTGACACCAAACTGCTGGCGGTTGCAGATGCTGGTCTTCACGGGCTGAGGTGGGAGACAACGTAGTCAACCAGAGCCAGGAGCGCATATGCGCCCAGCACCGCGACGAATGGCAACCATCGGTGCTTCCTGGCGATGGATGGGTCGAAGAGCACCCCGAGCCATTTGCTCCGCGAGTACCAACTTGCGAGCCGCGCTCGTTCGGCCTGCTGCGTCGCGGCCTCGCGCTCCTGCATCTTGAGCCGGTGCATGACGTTGCCGCGGGCGGCGTCCTCAATCGAAGGCTGGGGCGTCTTGCTGCCGGCGCCGAAGGCCACGGCCAGCGCGCTCGGTGCCAGCATTGCCGCGAGCGCCAGTCCCAAAACCAGCGTCAACAAGTCGCGGATGGTCAGGGCCGCGAACGGCTTGTCTAGTGCTGGCCAACCCCATGCGGCGGCTTCGTAGGCGCCCCAGAGCAGGCCACCACCGACTGCCAACCGAACCAGACGAAGGAAGGCGCTTTCGACGGCGGCCATCGCATGGGTTGCCCTCTTGCGCCATGCAGGAAGCGCTCGCAGCCGAGCGGCTTCCTGCCGAACCAAGGAATCGACGTCTACGTTCTCAGTGGTCATCAACGCCCCCGGCCCTCAAACACTCGGCACAGTATGTCGCCGTGAGACGGAATAGCTCAACCGCTGGTCTGCTCGGGGGAGATAGTCTCCGCCTGATGCACCTATGAAGAAAGACCACCGCTGGCGCCACACCCATCGTGGCAACCATCATGACGCCTGCCTGACGTGCGAGGCGCACCGAACCCGCAGAGCTGCCGGGCCACGTTGGCCAGCCAGCTAAAAGGTTCTTCGGGAAGGGAAAGGCGCAGAGCGCGCCAAAACCTAAAGCCACCCGGTGGAATCGACACTTCACGCGACTTCAGTACATCGCACGTCGATTGATGGGTTTCATGATGGGTGCGGCCGGAAAACCGGCCGCAAACCCGCATGAACACTAGCTTTTTGGCGGAGAGGGTGGGATTCGAACCCACGGTACCTTGCGGTACGCCTGATTTCGAGTCAGGTACAATCGACCACTCTGCCACCTCTCCAGGATTCTTGGCGGATCGAGCGGCGGGAGCCGGTTCGATCGTTCCGCGTGGTCAATTCAGCGGAGTCCGTGACTCTAGCACAGGAACTCGGTGGCGGCAAGTCTCAGGCGTTCGGGGCGTCGTCGCAACTCAGCCGCCGCCCATGCCGAAGCGCAGGAAGGTCACGCGGACCTTGCCGTCGACGACGCGCGCGTCGCGCACCGCCAGCTTGGCGAGCGCGGCCTGCGGAGAGTCGGCGCGGATGGTGTAGATCGGGTGGCCCTCGAGCGCGCGCCGCAGCACGGACGGGCCGCGCTCCTTGACGACCTCGACGAGTTCGGACGGGAAGCCGACCAGCTGGAAGCTGTCGATGCGCACGTCGTCGAGGTAGAACTCGCCCCGGTAGCGCACGTAGCGCAGCGTGCCCGAGAACGCGACCTTGCCGGAGGCCGTGCGATGACCCAGCGAGACGAGGACGTCGGCGGCCAGGCCGATGCGATCGGAGCCTTCGGTGAGCGTCACCTTGGGGTCGCTGAGGGTCAGGCAGGCGACCATCAGCGCGCAGTTGCGCTGCGGGAAGCGGGCGTCCAGCCGCGCCTGGAGCTGCGCCTCGTCGATGTCCAGCGTCGCCTCGGGCACGAACGCGACGATCGCCCACCAGGCGAGCGCGCCCGCCGCAAGCGCCCCGCCGACGGCCATCGCCGCGCGCCGGCCGTTCATGGCGCCGAGGCTCCGGGCGGCGGCGGGGGGCGGCGGTTGCGGCGCACACCGTACATCACGCCCAGCATCACGCAAACGGCCTCGCAGGCGATGTCCAGCAGCTGCAGGTCGAGCGGGCCGTCGCCGCCGGTGATCAGGCAGGACAACACCACCATGATCGCGCCGAAGCGGAACTCGTCGCGCATCACGACGCGCGCGCAGGCGTAGCCGCCGGCCACGGAGCACGCCCAGCCGGCCAGCATCTCGATCACGCCGACGACGGAGCTAGGGCCGAGGTCGTCCAGGGTTCGCCGCACCTCGTCGTCGGACAGCCCCGCATGCATCAGCCCGAGCTGGTAGATCCCTCGCAGCGCCAGGCTCGCGACCGTCGAGCCCACGATGTCGATGACCAGGCCGACCACGATCGCCTGCACCGGCGTGCCCGCGACATCGCCCTGGACGGGCGGCTTGCCCTTGAGCGGGCTGTCGGGCGGCGGGTTGGTCGGCGACGTGGGCATGGACGGATGGCGTGGCCCGGGCGGGCGGGGAAGTCGTATTTTGGCGGAAGCGCCCGGCGGCTCTTTCATGGAGCGGTCGGGCCGGCTCTCATGCATCGGGAGGGTCGTCGCCGCGCATCAGCTGCAGCAGCTCGCGCGCCAGCGGCACGGCGGCGCGCGGGTCGCCGTCGGCCTCGAGCATGCCCTCGGCGAGCTCGCGCTTGGCCTGGTGCAGGTCGAGGATGCGTTCCTCCAGGGTGCCGGCATGCACCATGCGGTAGACGGTTACGGGACGGCGCTGGCCGATCCGGTGGGCGCGGCCGCTCGCCTGGTCCTCGGCGGCAGGGTTCCACCACGGGTCGGCGATCACGACATAGTCGGCGACCGTCAGGTTCAGGCCGAAGCCGCCCGCCTTCAGGCTGATCAGGAACAGGTCGCCCTCGCCGGCCTGGAAGGCCTCGACGCGGCGGGTGCGCTCGGCTGAGGGCGTGCTGCCGTCCAGCGTCTGGTAGGCGATGCCCGCGGCGTCGAGCGGCTCGCGCAGCAGCGCGAGGAAATCGACGAACTGGCTGAAGACCAGCGCCTTGTGGCCGTTGGCGACGAGCTCCGCCGCCAGCTCCGCGAACGCCGCCACCTTCGCGCCCGGGCGCAGCCCCGGCGTCACGAGCCGCGGATCGCATGCCGCGCGGCGCAGGCGCGTCAGGCCGGCGAGGATGTTGAGGTGCGCCTGCCCGGCGCCGTCGCCCGACAGGCTCTTCTCCGCGGCGACCAGCGCCTCGCGCCGCAGCGCCTCGTAGTGCGCCTGCTCGGCCTCGTCGCCCTCGACGCGCAGGACGAGCTCCGTGCGCGGCGGCAGCTCGGCGAGCACCTGCGCCTTCGTGCGCCGCAGGACGAAGGGCGCGATCAGGCGCTTGAGCGTGCGCTGGGCGGCGCGATCGTGCTGGCGCTCGATGAGGTTGGCGAAGCGCTCGTTGAAGCGCGCCTGCGAACCGAGCAGCCCCGGATTGCACGCGCGCATGACCGACCACAGCTCGCCGAGCCGGTTCTCGATGGGCGTGCCCGACATCGCGAGCCGGAACGCCGCCTGCAGCGCGAAGACCGCCTGGCTGCGCTTGGCGGCGGCGTTCTTGATCGCCTGCGCCTCGTCGAGCACCAGCGTGGCCCACGGCTTCGCGGCGAAGGCGGCCTCGTCGAGCTGCAGCATCGGGTACGAGACCAGCAGCACGTCGCGCCGGCCCAGGCGGCCGATCGCGTTCGCGCGCTCGCCCGCGGCGCCCTGTTCCGCATAGACGTGCACCCGCAGCGTCGGCGCGAAGCGCGCGCATTCGCTGCGCCAGTTGCCCACGAGCGAGGTCGGCATCACCACCAGCGCCGGCCCGTCGGCGGCGCGCGCGAGCAGCACGGCGATCGCCTGCAGCGTCTTGCCCAGCCCCATGTCGTCGGCCAGGCAGGCGCCCAGGCCGGCGGCGGCGAGCCGCATCGCCCACTCGAAGCCCTCCTCCTGGTACGGCCGCAACTCGGCCTGCAGCGCCCCGGGCAGCTTCGGCACGATCCGGCGCGCCTCGTCGAGCGCCATCAGCCGCGCGGCGTACGCGGCGTCGTGCTCGACGTGCAGTCCCTCGGACGCCGCCTGCAGCCAGGGCGCGGCGACGGTCGGCAGCCGCATCTCCTCGACCGAGTCCAGCCGCGCGGCCTGGGCCTCGACGACGGCGGCGATGTCGGCGACGCGCTCGCGCAGCGCCTGCGACAGCGCGAGGTAGCGGCCGTCGCCGAGCGGCACGAAGCGGCTGCGCTGGGCCACGGCGAAGCCGATCAGCTGCTGCAGGCTCACGACCAGCCGCTCGTCGACCTTCAGCTCGCCCTGCAGGCCCAGCCAGTCCTCGTGCGTGCGCACCTTCAGCACGAGGTTGTCCAGCGCGCCGGGCAGCACGCGCACCGGGCGGCCCTGCGGCCAGTCGAGCGCCGCGATCGCGTGATGCGGCTGCAGCCGTTCGAGCAGCGCGAGGGCGTCGTCCGCGGCGTCGAGCTGCCATTCGCAGGGCGCGTCGGGCGCGAGCGGCACCAGCATCGGGCAGGCGTCGAGGATCGAGTCGAGATGCTCGCGCTCGCGCTCCAGGTCGCGCTGCACGCCCAGGCGCTCGCCGTCCAGCGTCGCGACGACGCGCGCGCGCCCGCGGCCGGGGATCAGCCGC
>DASVLN010000341.1:0-5376 GCA_036384855.1 Burkholderiaceae bacterium
GGTCGTCCTCGGTCGCCGGGCGGCCCGGCGCAAGGTAGGCGAGGCCGCCGGTCACGAGCAGCGGACGCGCGCTGCCCGCGAGGCCGTCGGCCAGCGCGTCGATCGCGCGCCGGTCGGCCTCGCAGTTCGCGGCGAAGCGCGAGAAGTCGTGGTTGAACGCGCAGTGGACGACGCCGTCGGCCGACGCCGCGGCCTCGCGCAGCAGGTCGAGCTCCTCGATCGTGCCGCGGCGGACCTGGGCGCCGGTCGCGGCGAGCGCGGCGGCGCCCTCTTCGGTGCGGGCGAGGCCGAGCACCTCGTGCCCTGCGGACAGCAGTTCCTGGACGACGGCCGAGCCGACCCAGCCGGTGGCGCCGGTGACGAAGACACGCATGGGAAATCCTTCGTTGGTTGACGATGGACGCCAGTGTCGGTAGACGCTTTATCCGGGTAAAGTGGTGACTTTATACAGGTATGAGAACTGCCAGGATGCCGTCACCCCCCGCCTCCGCCGACGCCGGCAACGCGCTCGGCGCCTACCTCAAGGATCGGCGCACGCGCCTCGACCCGCACGCCCTCGGCTACTCCACCGGCCGCCGCCGCACGCCCGGCCTGCGGCGCGAGGAGGTCGCCCAGCGCGCCCACATCAGCGCGACCTGGTATACGTGGCTCGAGCAGGGCCGCGGCGGCGCGCCGTCGGCCGAGGTGCTCGAGCGCATCGCCCGCGCGCTGCTGCTGACCGATGTCGAGCGCGAGCACCTGTTCCTGCTCGGGCTGGGCCGGCCGCCCGAGGTGCGCTATCCCGGCGACGTGCACGGCGTCACGCCGCGCCTGCAGCGCGTGCTCGACGCGCTCGACGTCTGTCCCGCCTTCGTGAAGACGCCGCTGTGGGACGTCGTCGCCTGGAACCGCGCCGCCGCCTGCGTGTTCACCGACTACGCCGCGCTGCCGCCCGAGCAGCGCAACGTCCTGCGGCTGGTCTTTCGCGAGCAGCGCGTGCGGCGCGCGAACGCCGACTGGCTCGGCGTCGCCCGCTTCGTGGTGGCCGCCTTCCGCGTGGACGTCGCGCGTGCCGGCGCGGCGGACCAGGCCGCCGCGCTCGTCGAGGACCTGCGCCGCACGAGCCCCGAGTTCGACGCGATCTGGCGCGACAACGACGTCCGCCACCACGGCGAGGGCGCCAAGCAGCTGCGCCATCCGGTGGCCGGCCTGCTCGCGTTCGAGTACTCGGCCTTCGCCGTCGACGGCCGGCCCGACCTGGGCATGGTCGTCTACAACCCGGTCACCGCGCGCGACGCCCAGCGCGTGCGGGCGCTGATGGCGGCCGAGTCGGAGGCCGTCGACGCCTAGTGCGACGCCAGGACGGCGCGTTCAGCCGGCGACGAGCGCCCGCACCAGCGCCATGCCCGCGAACAGCGCCAGCACGCCGGCCGCCAGCGACCCGACGGCGTACAGCGCGGCCGCGCCGGGCTGGCCGCGCTGGTACAGCAGGGCCGTCTCCAGCGAGAAGGTCGAGAAGGTCGTGTAGCCGCCGAGGATGCCGGTCGCGACGAACAGCCGCAGCGACGGCGGCAGCGACAGCTTCAGCGCGAACAGCCCCGCGACGATCCCCATCAGCAGCGAGCCGCTGACGTTGATGAAGAAGGTGCCGAAGGGCCAGTCCGTGCCCACCACCTTCAGCGAGCCCAGGTTGACGAGGTGGCGCAGCGCGGCGCCGAGGCCGCCGCCGACGAAGACGAGGATCAGTGATTGCATCGAAGGTGCTCCTGGGGATCGAGGGAATCGGGCGCGGGCGTCAGGCCGCGAGCACGGCGCACGCGTGGTCCTGGACGTCGCCCTCGACCCCGCCGAGCCAGCGGTCCGCGAGGTCGACGTGCGTCTCCAGCACCCAGAACGACGGCCGCCCCTGCCAGCGCGCGCCCACGACGGCGATCGCCTGGCGCCCCATCTCGCCCGGATGCGCGCGCCCCAGCTCGCGCACGAGTCCGGTACCGTCCAGGGTATCGGCGACGATGCGCCGCACGAGGTAGGGATGGCCGCGCCAGCCGCCAGGCAGCGGCGTCCAGGCGGTGCCGATCGAGGCGTCGAGCGCCTGCAGGCGGGCCCGCAGGTCGGCGCGCACGCACGAGACGTGCACGTGCAGCTGGTCCTGGCTGCGCGACCAGGCGGAGTTCAGCGCCAGCGCCACGTCCTCGCGCGGCACCGGCGCGCCGCGCGAGACGTCCATCCAGCGGCGCTCGCGCCACGCGTCGGCGAGATAGTCGCCCGCCTCGGGCGCGAGCAACGCAGGATCCTCGATGCCGGTCACGCGGCGCGCGGGCAACACCAGGTACTGCAGCGCGCCGCGCCGGTCCTTGAGGACGACGAAGTCGCTCGGCGCCGACGGATCGCGCGTGACGGCCGCGCACTTCGACGACCGGCCCGCGGCCGCTGCGGGCACGCAGTCCTCGCTGACGATGCGCCACAGCGCCGACCGCCCATGGTGCAGCCACGCGACGCCGAAGCCGGCGGCGATGACGACGGACGCGGCGACGGCGGCGATGACTTGGGAACGTCTCATGGCGATGGAGCGCGGCGTGGGCCGGACGGCGCGCGATTATCGCAGCGCGACCGTCGACGCCGCCCTGGCGAGGCCGCCACGCGGCCGTGGCGCAACGGATGCAAGCTACGGTTGCACATGGTCGCGGATCGCGGAGCCTTAGGTTACCTGGCCAACATTCGCGCGCACTCCGCGACAGACACCGGCGCGCGGATTGCCGATAGTGGGGTTTTGCTTCGTTTCCGTCAGGCTTTCCCCGTGTCCTTCGCCCGTTCCCCACGGCGCGCGCTGCGCCGCCTCATGACCGTGCTGCGGCCCACCCTGTTCTCCACCGCGGCCTGCGCAGCCACCGCCGCGCTCGCGGCTCCTGCCGCGGTCTGCACGGCGCCCATCGCAGCCGTCAACACCAGCGCGGCCGTCGCCAACGTCGGCACCGGCACCGCGGCCAGCTGCACCGAGGCCGCGCTGCGCGCCGCCGTGCTGTCCGCGTCGACGATCAAGTTCGATTGCGGCGCCGCGCCGGCGACCATCGCGATCACCTCGCAGATCGACATCCCCACCGACCGCAACATCGTCATCGACGGCGGCGGCAAGGTCACCCTGGACGGCGGCGGGCGCACCCGCATCCTCAGCGTCGACCGCGAGAACTTCCGCACCAGCCGCATCGGCCTGACCCTGCAGCACATCACGCTCGCCAACGGCAAGGCCGCGGGCACGCGCTATGTCGCGCCGAACGCGGGCAACGCGTCATGCGCCTACGGCTGGGCGGATGGCGGCGGCGGCGCGGTCTACGTGCGCGATTCGGTGCTGCATGCGATCGACGTCACCTTCCGCAAGAACGCCGCCGAGACGCCGGGACCCGACGTCGGCGGCGGCGCGATCTACGCCGTCGCCTCGCTGGACGTGACGGTCGTCGGCTCGACCTTCGACGGCAACAGCGGCGCCAACGGCGGCGCGGTGGGCCTGCTCCAGAGCGACGGCAGGTTCGTCAACGACCTGTTCCAGAACAACGCCGCCAGCGGCACCGGCGCGAACTTCGTCGGCGGCGCGGCCGCGGGCTGCCCGGGCGTCGCGCAGGCCAACCAGGGCGGCGCCGGCGGCAACGGCGGCGCGCTGGCCATCGACGGCGGCTCCGACGGCGCGCAGCTCGTGTGCGGCTCGACCTTCACCGCCAACGCGGCCGGCGAGTTCGGCGGCGCGCTGTTCCGCACGCCGGACGGCACGCCGCGCCAGACGACCATCGACCGCACGCTGATGCAGACCAACCGGGCGAAGAAGGGCGGCGCGCTGTACGTCCAGAACTCGAAGCCGCTCGTGATCACCGCCTCGACGCTGGCCGGCAACACGGCCGTCTCGGCCGGTGCCGCCGACCTCATCGGCGACAGGCTGAACGTGATCAACTCGACCTTCGCGAACAACACGGCGACGCTAGGCGTCGGGGGCGCGCTGGTCGTGAGCGGCAGCGACGCGAGCGGCTTCATCCGCAACGCCACGTTCTCGGGCAACCAGTCGACGGGCGGCCCGGGCTACTTCAGCGCAGCCATCTTCGGCACGCTCGCCTTCCCGGTCACGAACACCGTCTTCGCCAACAACCTGAGCAAGGACGCGGGCTCGCCGATGCAGTGCGGCTTCGCGGCCGGCAGCGGAAGCGCCGACATGCAGTGGCCGCAGAAACGCCCGGTCGGCGGACTCGCGGACACCGCCTGCGTGTCGGGCATCCGCTTCGTCGATCCGCAGCTCGGCGCGATCGGCAGCCACGGCGGCCCGACGCCCACCGTCGCGCCGGCGACGACGAGCCCGCTGCGCAACGCCGGCACCAACTGCCCGGCGACCGACCAGCGCGGCGTCGCGCGCAACACCGCCCACTGCACCATCGGGGCAGTCGAGTAGGTCGGATCCATCGATACGACCGCGGGTATCGCGGATCAGCGCGCCGCAGCGCCGCGGCCGTGTCCCGGCGCGGCGCTCCGCGGCGCCCCGTCGACCCGCGCAGGCAGCAGCTCGCTCGCATGCTCGAGGTCCCGCAGCCACGCCGCGAAGGCGGCCTCGCGCTCCCCGGGATCGCCGCGCAGCAGCGCCGACGGGTGCAGCGTCACCAGCACGCGGACGCCGTCCTCGCGCCGCTGCCAGGTACCGCGCTCGGCGAGCACGCGGGCCGGATGGCCCAGCACCGCCCGCGCGGCGGTCGCCCCCAGCGCCACGATGCCGGCCGGGCGCACGGCCGCGATCTCGCTCTCGAGCCAGTGGTGGCAGGCGAGGATCTCCAGCTGCCCCGGCGTCTTGTGCATGCGGCGCTTGCCGCGCAGCTCGTACTTGAAATGCTTGACGGCATTGGTGACGTAGAGCTCCTCGCGGCGCCAGCCCAGGGCCTGCAGCGCCCGGTCGAGCAATCGCCCCGCGGGCCCGACGAAGGGGCGGCCGACGAGATCCTCGCGATCGCCCGGCTGCTCGCCCACCAGCATCAGCGGCGCGCGGGCCGATCCCTCGCCCCAGACCGTCTGCGTGGCGCGCGCGCCGAGCGGGCATTCGCGGCAATGCAGCGCCGCTTCGCGCAGCGCGCCCAGCGGGACGATGTCGAGCGATGAGCGGGGCATGGCGTTCTCCGGTATGGCGAGGTCGGACGGCCGCATTGCGGCAACGTTCGTGCCGGCGCGGGCCCACTAAGATCGCGGCTCCCGTCATCGCCCGCACCGCTCGTTCGTGATCCCGCTCCCGTTCCATGCCGCCTCGGTCGCGGCCGTGCTCGCGCTCGGCGGGGCGTTCGCGGCGTTCGCGGCCATGCGCGCGTCCGGGCGTCGCGCGCGGCGGGCCTCCGATGCGGACGCGGTCGCCGCGAAGGCCGCATCGTCGGACGTCGT
>DASVLN010000342.1:0-12497 GCA_036384855.1 Burkholderiaceae bacterium
TACGCGACCCTCGCCGGCCGCAAGCGGGCGATGGCGCGCCTCGGCCAGACCCGCAGCGGGCTGGTCGAGGATGCGCTGGTCGTCGCCGCCGGGGCCGCGGTGGTCGCGTGGTTCACGGGGCCGAAGCGCGCATAGCCGGGCCGATCCCGAACCCTTGCCGCAACGCGCGCGATGTCCCGCCTCGCGCGGGATACTCGGCGCATGCCCACCGTCCTGTCCTGCGGCGTCGTCCTGCTCGACTCGTCGCGCCGCCTCTTCGCCTGCCACGCGACCGGCACGGCGCGCTGGGACCTCCCCAAGGGCCTGTCGGATCCCGCGGAGCCGCCACGGGCCGCGGCGATCCGCGAGGCCTGGGAGGAAGCCGGACTGCGGATCGACCCGGACCTGCTCGCCGACCTGGGCGAGTTCGCATACCTGCCGGGCAAGCGCCTGCACCTGTTCGCCGCGCGCGTCGCGTCGGACGCGTTCGACCTCGCCGACTGCCGCTGCCGTTCCTTCTTCGCGCACCATCGCACCGGCCGCGCGACGCCCGAGGCCGACGCCTATGCCTGGAAGCCGCTCGCCGATGCGCCGGGCTGGGCCGGCAAGGGGCTGGTCAAGGTGCTCGGCCGCATCGACTGGGCGCGGCTCGACGCGTTGCCCGAGGTCGGGCGGGTGGAGGTCGACACATCGGCGTCCTCCGCGGCGGCGACAATCGCCGCGGCAGGCATCGACGCCACCGCGCCGGCCGCCACGAGGGGAGACCGGCGATGACGCTCGCGATGAGCTGGGACGAATGGGCCGCGCACGACGCGCTCGGGCTCGCGCAGCGCGTGCGCGACGGCGAGGTGACGCCGGCCGAGCTCGCGTCCCAGGCCGCGGCCGCGATCGGACGCGTGAACGGCGCGCTGGATGCGGTCGTCGAGGTGTTCGACGATGTCGTGGCCGATCCGCTCGCGGACGGCATGCGGCCCGACGGCGCGTTCGCGGGCGTGCCCTACCTGATGAAGGATCTCGGGCCGACGCTCGCGGGCCGTCTGCAGGAGTTCGGGTCGATGCTGATGCAGGGCCACCGGCCGCGCGAGGACAGCTTCCTCACCGCGCAGATCCGCCGCGCCGGCCTGAACATCGTCGGCCGCACGACGACGCCCGAGTTCGGCGTCTGCAGCGCCTGCGAGAACCGCCTGCACGTCACGCGCAATCCCTGGGACACGGCGTTCACGACGAACGGCTCGTCGGCAGGCACGGCGGCGGTCGTCGCGGCGGGCGTGCTGCCGATGGCGCACGCGACCGATGGCGGCGGCTCGATCCGCATCCCGGCGGGCGCGACGGGCAATCTCGGGCTGAAGGTCTCGCGCGGCGTGTTCTCGCTGGCGCCGGGCCTGTCGGACCTGTCCGGCCTGGTGTCGATCCAGGGTTGCCACAGCCGCACGGTGCGCGACACGGCCGCCTTCGTCGACGCCTGCCGCGGCGGGGCGCCGGGCGAGTTCATGCCGTTCTGGCGCGCGGAGGTTCCCTACCTCGAACTGATCCGCAGCGATCCGCGGCCGCTGCGCATCGCGCTGTCGCACGAGTGGGGCGACTACCGGGCGACGCCGCATTTCGTCGCCGAGCTGGAGCGCGCGGGCCGGCTGCTGGAGGGCCTCGGCCACCACGTCGACTGGCGGGTCCCGCCGCTGGACTTCCGCGCCGCGTTCGACGCGCAGACCACCTGCTACATCAGCAACTTCGCGCAGGTCATCGCGGGCCATCTCGCGCGGCTCGGGCTATCCGCCCCGCCGCCGGACCGGCTCGAGCCGATCAACATCGGCATCTGGAAGGCCGGCCTGCACCTGTCGTACGGCGAGCGCGCGGCCATGCAGGCGGTCTTCAACGCCACCTCGCGCGCGTTCGGCGCATTCATGGAGGACTGGGACATCGTCCTGACGCCCGTCACCGCGCTGCCCACGCCCGCGGTCGGCGCCACGGACTACCTCACCTCCAGCACGAATCCGTCGGTGCACGACTGGTTCGCGCACCTGTGGCGCAACTTCGCCTACACGCCCATCGCCAACCTGTGCGGCACGCCCGCGATCTCGATGCCGCTGGGCGCGCAGGAGAGCGGCCTGCCGCTGGGCATCCAGGCGCTGACCCGCCAGGGCGACGACGGCCTGCTGCTGCAGCTCGCGGCGCAGGTGGAGCGGGCGCTGGATGGGGCGTGGAACGGCGGGCGGCGGGCGGGAGCGCATGTGGCGGCACAGGCCGTCGGCGACAAAGAGCCCGAGGTGCGGCGAGATGCTTGTCGTAGACAACCGGCCTCGGGTGATCCAGCCCATTAAGGCTCTCTTCAGGAATTAGGGTTTGCCCGCAATGGCACCTGCTGACTTGCGCCGTTTTGCTCACTAGACTCGTGCTTCAGACAGTCGACGAACGGCATGACGGATCGGCCGCAGCCGACGCGAGAAACGAGTCAGGGAGGCCTGCATGCAGGTGTTGGAGGAGGCCCGCGGCATCAGCCGTCGGGGCGCGCGGCAGCTCGTGCGCGCGATGGCAGTGGCGGCAGCGATCGTCTCGGTGGGGTCGACGGCCACGGCGCAGATCTCAGTCTCGGCGAACGGCACACCTGGCTACTCGATCGGCGTGACGGTGCCGCCCGGCATTGGTGGCATGGTGCCAAATTTGGCACTCAACTACACCGGTGGCAGCGTCAATGGGCCCGTCGGTTACGGTTGGTCGCTTTCCGGGCTGTCGATGATCACCCGTTGCGCACCGACCGTGGCCGCGGATGGCGTTGCTGGCGGCGTGCGCTATGCGCCTTCTGACCGCCTGTGCCTGGATGGACAACGCCTGATCGAGACGGATGCCAATGGCATACCTGTTGCTTCGACGCCTGCGGCGAACGGCGCACTCCTGGACGCCAACGGCCATTCGGACTCAGGCTACACCGAGTACCGCACGCAGACGGACCTGTATGCGCGGATTCGCGCCTACGGGATGGCCAACGGCACGACCGCCAACGGCCCGGCGTACTTCAAGGTCTGGACGAAGGCAGGGCAGATCTACGAGTACGGCGCAGGGCCGTCGTCCAGCTCGTCGACCAATGCCCTGATTTCGCCTTACGGCTCATCGATCGCGAGCGCCTGGGCGGTTGCGCGCATCAGTGACACGGTCGGCAACTTCATCGACTTCAAGTACTCGTACAGCAACACCGCCTGGGGCTCCGGCCCGAATGCAGGCAGTCCGACCATTGGGCACGAGTGGGAACTCGCCGAGATCCAGTACACGGGCACTCAGAACGCAAACGTCTCGCAGGCGGCCAACAACAAGATCGTCTTCGAATACGAGAGTCGGCCCGATACCCCGTACAGCGCGCAGGATCGTTCCGAGGCTTACCACCTCGGATTCAAGAACGTCAGCGTGCAGCGGCTCAAGGCAATCCGCACGTACGTCAACTGGCCGTCGACCTCGCTCGGCGTAGTCATGCCGTCGGGGGCGTTGGCTCCCGTACCGGCCACAGCCGTTGAAGTTCGGGTACTCAAGTTGGGCTACGAGACGGGGCCCGTCACGCATCGTAGCCGGCTGATCTCCGAGCAAGACTGTTTCGGCACGAGCGAGTCGACGTGCTTGCCTCCCACGACCATCTCGTATGCGACCAACCCCACGAACGAGACTTACGCGCCTAACTCTACCTTCGCCGCCAGTAGCCTGGCCACACTGCCGCTGACCAACGCCGCGGGCACCCTGGGCGTGCTGCTCGGCGATTTCAATGGTGACGGACGGACGGACATCATTCGCTGGTCCGACACGCCGAGCCAGAACCTTCTTTTCACGAGCAACGGAGACGGCACATTCACGCAGAACACGGCCGGGGTCGCGGGGCTCACCCTTTTTCGCAGCGACGGGTGCTATTCGTCCATCGCAATGGATTTCAACGGCGACGGGCTGACTGACATTCTCCGCGTCTCGCAGGGCACAGCCACGAGTGCCTCGGGAGTGACAACGACATGCCCGATCCCGATCGTCAACATTCTGTACCTCTCCAAAGGCGACGGCACCTTCACGCCGATCACGCTGCCGTCGAACATCAGCCTGGCCCAGGTGGTGGCGCAACCCAAGGCGACGCCGACCTGTCCGAGCACCCAGACCATTGGTGTGCCCAAGACGACGTCCATGATGCAGGGAGCCGCTGTGGTGGATGGCGCAGCGAAACCACAGACCACGTGCGCGAAGGTCATCACCATCTATTCCAGCAATGGTGGATCGAACTTCCACATCATGGATGTCAACGGGGACGGCATTCCCGACATCGTGACGACGATCACGCCAGCCTACCAGGACCAGCTCACGCAGCCAAATCCTGACACACTGTGTGGCATCTGCACGCACGTCTACCTGGGGTCGACCGCCGGGACATTCAGCGAACTGACCACGACCAACATCGCGAATCACACGGTTTACGGCCCGCCGTCGGGACGCTATGCACCGCTGCGCTTCCATCCTTACGTGGTCGACATGGATGGCGACGGCCTGTCGGACCTGCTCGTCGACTCGGGCATCTGGCGCTCGCTCGGCAATGGCAATTTCCAGCAGCTTACGACCAGCCTGTCCGGATCCTGTCAGTACCCGATGGACTTCAACGGCGATGGCCGCGTGGACTGCATGAACCTGCGCGCGCCGATTGCCTCGAATTGGCTCGGACTCTCGGACGGTAGCGGCAACTTCCCTTCGGTCGCCAACTTCAACTTGACGGGCGCGGGTGTGCTGACGCCGACCGCGATCCCGACCCCGGTAGGCTCGGGCGTCGGCGTCGTCTTCGCCGACCTGGATGGCGACGGCCGCACCGACATCATCCGGTGGTCGGACGATCCGACGCAGAACGCGGCCTACCTCAGCAATGGCGACGGCTCGTTCCGACAATCGACGGCATTCAACCTGAACACCGCCGCGTATGCGCTGCACAAGAGCGACCTGAGCGTCGACTTCGTGACCGGCGACTTCACGGGCAACGGCACGACCGAGATCCTGCGCACGGTATCCTCGATCACGGCCGGTTCGCCCGCCACCACCAATCAGCTCTTCGTCAAGAACTCGACCATCCCGTCCGAGGAACTGAAATCGGTGACGCCGCCGTCCGGTCTGACCAGTACCGTGACGCTCTTCAGCCTGCCGAATTCGTCCAGTGCCCTGGGGCCGCGCTATACCAGCGCGCGTTCGCTCACCAATCCCCTGCCGTATCCCAAGGTGGACCTGACATCGCCGATCCGCGTCGTGGAAACGGTGGAGACGGCGACCGGCGTGGGTACCACCACGACGAAGAGCGAGTACGCCTACGGCGGATTCCGGGCGGCCCTCGACGGCCGCGGAGCGCTCGGCTTCCTGACGGTAAGCGAGCAACATTCGGCGCCGGATGGAAGTCCCCTGACCACGACCACGACATACCTGCAGGATGGCTCGTACCAGGGGATGGCCGCGGTCAGTCAGACGAGTGA
This sequence comes from Burkholderiaceae bacterium, assembly GCA_036384855.1. Lineage (GTDB taxonomy): Bacteria > Pseudomonadota > Gammaproteobacteria > Burkholderiales > Burkholderiaceae_C > Scleromatobacter. Next base: position 5,448 of record DASVLN010000342.1, read on the forward strand.
CGCAGCGCTGAATGTCGGCGCGCCGCTGATCAGCCGTACGACGAATTCCTATTGCGACGCCACCTCGACCGCCGCGCCCACGGCCATCCCGAGTGGTGGCACCGTCGTGGCGCCGTGCCCGACGAGCTCTCTCGTCCAGCGACCGTATCTGTACCAGTCCTTCGAGGAAGGCTGGGACATCGATAGTGGCCGGACGCCTTTGCCGACGGTGCGAACCAGCAACGTCTTCGACGGCTTCGGCAATCCGACGCAGATCACCGTGGTGACCACCGGCCCGGCCGTCGGCCTCTCCCAGTCGGTGACGAAGACCACGAACAGCACCTATTTGAACACGACCACCGGCGATGCATGGCTGCTCGGCCGGCTGCAAACGAGCACTCAGACCAACACCGTGCCCAACAGCCTGGCGAGCATCGCGACCTCGGCGGGGTCGGCGACGTATGCGTCCGCGACGACCGGCGTGGCGTTCAATGCGACCTGGAGCGCGCCGTCCTTTGCGAACACCATGGTCGGCCAGTCCACGACCGCCGTGGCGACGCTGACCAACACGTCGTCGGGCGCACTGCCGATTACAACGCCGGGCACGTCGTCGGTGGCTGGCACCGACTTCGCGTTCGTCTCGACCACGTGCGGTTCCAGCTTGGCCGTGGGAAGTTCCTGTTCGGTGACGGTACGCTTCTCGCCGACGGCCGCGACCACCCGCACGGGCACGCTGACGGTGCAGACCGCGGTAGGCGCCAAGAGCGTTGGCCTGACTGCGCAGGGATTGACACCGCCCGCGCTGTCGCTGTCTGGATGCGCGTCCAATTCGCCCGTCACGACGCCCGCGTCGGCGAGCATGACCTGCACGGTGGGCAACACTGGCCAGACTGTGGCCTCTGGCATCTCCTACGGGTCCAGCCTTGGCGGCATGACGATTGGCAGCGGTCCGGCGAGCTGCGGGGCGAGCACCAGCAATTGCGGAACCGTCACTATCGGCTCCCCGACCTCCGTGGGCAACTACGTCGGTACGCTTTCGGCGACGCCCAGCGTCGGCAGTGCGGGCACCGCTGGCTTCAACCTCACGGTTCAGAGCGCCGTCGTGATCACCTTGACCGGCTGCTCCTCCGTGACGCCGGCGACGCCGCCCGCCGTTGCCAGCATGACGTGCAACGTGGGCAATTCCGGCGCGGCCGCGGCGAGCGGCGTGACGTATGCGTCGTCGGCCGGCGGCATGTCGATCAGCGGGCCGACGAGCTGTGCGGCGAACAGCGCTTGCGGGACGGTGCGTCTGGCCACGCCGATCACCGCGGGCTCGTACACCGGCGTGCTGTCCGTCACGCCCGCGTCCGGTAGCGGCGCCTCGGCGGGCTTCAACCTTTACGAGACGGCGGCGCCCATTCCGTTCTCGGGTTCGTTGACGACGAGTTCGATCACGGCCACGGGCCGCATGGGCACGTGGACCTTCAGAAATCCGAATGCTTTCGCCGTGACGGTGACCGCCGTCGGCGCCACGGTGACGCCGAGCTACATGGCGTCCGACGTCAGCATCGGCGGCACCTGTGGCTCCGCCACTGTCGCGGCCGGAGGCACTTGCACGGTGACGCTGACGACGGTTGTCGATTGCACGGCCTACACCGCCATGCCCACGGTGACGACTGCTGGTGGCGCTGCCACAGGTACGACCGCGCTCAGCCAGCCCAAGACAACGAACACGCGCAGTTGCACCTGAGGCGTTGCCGGCTCTTGCGGCGAGCGGAGCCGGCTGGGCGACATTCAACGAAAGAACAGCAGGGAGAAGCGATGATCCGGTCGCAATGGGGCAGGGCAGGCGGACGTGCATTGGCGGCGCTACTGGTGCTCGGCGCCGCGTGCGTCGCCGTGCGCGCCCAGTCGCCGTCGAATCCGTACAGCTACTCGCGCGCGAGCAGCTTCGCCTACGACCCGACTTCCGGCTTGCTGACGAGCGAGACGGTCGAGCCGTCGAACCCGCAGTCCTGCGTGACCACGAGCTACGGATACGACAACTTCGGCAACAAGAAATCGGCGACCATCGCCAACTGCGGGGCCGTCACCGGCCGCGCAGGGTTCACGACTCGCGGATCGAGCAGCACCTTCGCCGCGGCGACGCAGTCGGTCTCGGCCGGTGGCTCGGCGGTCTCGGCAACCGTGCCTGCCGGGGCCTTCGCAGACTCCGGCACTAATGCACTCGGCCAGACGCAGCACTCGACCTACGACCCGCGCTTCGGCACCGTCGTGACGACGACCGGCCCTAACGGTCTGACGACGACCTGGGCCTACGATCTGCTCGGTCGCAAGACGCTGGAGACGCGCGCCGATGGCACCCGCACGGTCACCGCGTACTGCTACATCGCCAGCCGTGTCGCCGATACGAGCAGCAACAGCGCCCTTTGCGCCGGCCTTACCACGGCGACCAACGAGGTGCCGGCTGACGCGATCATGTTCGTTCACTCGGAGCCGCGCGACGCGTCGACCGCCGGCGTGAAGAACGGCCCCTTCACGCGGGTCTACATGGACCGCGCGGGGCGCCAAATCCGCACGGTGACGGAAGCGTTCGACGCCTCGACGCAGGTGGGTGGCGCGAACCGCCTGGTCGTGCAAGACGTGGACTACAACCCCTACGGCGTGCCGGCGGTGAAGACCCAGCCCCGCTTCCTCGATTCCGGCTCGTCCACCTCGTCCGGCTCCGGGGATGTCGGCATGAGCCTGACCGTGGTCGATCGGCTGGGGCGCACGGTCGCCAGCTATGTCGCCGACAGCCAGGGCAGCCAGCCGTCGATCACCTTCGGCGGCCGAGGCACGCGAACGGCCAGCGTGACCAGCGTGGCCTACTCGGGCCTTGTCGTGACGACGACCAACGATCATGGGCAGACCAAGGTCGAGGAAAAGAACGTCATCGGCGAAATCGTGCGGGTGACCGACGCGCTGGGTGCGCAATTGGCGCGGCAATACGACGCCTTCGGCAACCTGGTGGCCACGCGCGACGCGCTGCAGAACGGCGTGGCCGTGAGCTACGACATCCGCGGCCGCAAAACGGCACTGTCCGACCCCGATACCGGCGTGACGAGTTACGACTACGACGCGCTGGGCGAGCTGGTGTGGCAGCAGACCGCCAACCAGCTCGCGGCCGGCACGTCCACGACCCTCGCCTACGACAAGCTGGGCCGCGTGACGCAACGCGTCGATCCCGAGTACACGAGCACCTGGGTCTTCGACGCATGCACGATGGGCGTAGGCAAGCTGTGCTCGAGCTCGACCAGCACGGGGCTGACGCGCACCTACGTCTACGACAATCTCGGGCGGCAGAAGGATGTCCGAACGGACGTCTCCGGTGGCCCCAGCCTCGCGACGACGACCCTCTACGACAATCTGAACGGCCGTACCTCCGGAATCGTCTACCCGACGGGCGTCACGGTGACCTACGGCTACACCGCCAAGGGCTTCGTGCAAAGCCTGCAGACGGCGACTGCGCTGGTGATCGCGCCACGCCCGACCACGCCCGGCGGCGCGGCGCGCAGCGCAGGTACCACGCTCGCTGCCAACACGGCGCTCTGGTCCGCGTTGAGCATGAACGCCTGGGGCCGAGTCGAGCAGCATCGCGACAACGTGCTGACCGGCGGCTCGGCGTTCACGACGACGACCGGCTTCGACCCGCAGACGGGCCGCGTCACGGCCGAGACGGCCGGCCTGGGCTCGGCCACGAGCGCGATGAACCTGACCTACGGCTGGGACAGCCTGGATCACCTCGTCCAACGCGCGGACAACAACGGCGCTGCCTGGGTCGACCCGCAGGGCCACAGCCAATCGGGGGCGGTCACCGATTCGCTGGTGTACGACCGCATCGGCCGGCTGCAGGTCGACACCGTCGCGGCGCCCGGCATTCCGAACCTGATGCGCACGGTGGAGTTCGAGTACAACGCGCTGGGCATGCTGCTGTACAAGAGTGACGTCGGCGTCTACAGCTATCCGGCCTCGGGCCCGGGTGCCGTGCGTCCGCACGCGGTGCAATCGGTCAACGGCGCCTACGTTGCGAGCTACTCGTACGACGCCGACGGCAACGCCATGGCCGCCAGCGCGGGCGCCTGGCGACAGGTGCACTACACGAGCTTCAACATGCCTGACGGCCAGTCCGGCATCCAGGGGCCGAGCGGCGGACCGCAATACACGTGGCTCTATGACGAGAACCACACGCGGTTCAAGGAGATCCGCACAAACGCCTCCGTGACACGCACCACCTGGCTGCTCCATCCGGACAACCAGGGCGGCCTCGGCTTCGAGCGTGAGGAACAGGCAGCCGGAAACAGCAACCGCCACTTCCTGAGCGTGGGGGGCACGACCGTGGGCGTGATCGTGACGGTCGATGCGCTGCCGACGCTCGGCTCGGCGACGACGCCGCCTCAGCTCGGCTCCGTCAACGTGGTGAAGCTCGAGTTCTGGCACGTCGACCGTCAGGGCAGCCTCATGGCTACGAGCGACCACGCGGGCGCCATCACGGCCATCTACGCCTACGACCCGTTCGGCAAGCGTCGCAACCGCGACGGCGAGTACGACGCGTCGGGCGCCCTGGTCTTCGATTGGACGACCAACACCGACAACGGCACGCCGCGCGGCTACACCGGCCACGAGCACCTCGACGACGTCGGCCTGATCCACATGAACGGTCGTCTCTACGACCCGGTGGTCAGCCGCTTCATGCAGGGCGACCCGTTCATCGCCGATCCAGGCAACCTGCAGGACTACGACCGCTACGCGTACTGCATGAACACGCCGACGACGTGCACCGACCCGAGCGGGTACTGGCACCTCTTCGGCCACAACATCCTGCCGGGGATCTTCCACAACAAGGACATCATGACGGTGGTGGCGATTGCTGCAGCTGTCTGCCTCGGGCCGGAGTCGGCAGTCTGGGGCGAATGGGGGGTGCTCGGAGGCCTGGGCGTCGACAGCGCGGTCGAAGAGGCCGCGATCGCCGGATTCGTGAGCGGAGCCATCGCAACGGGCAGTTTCAAGGGCGCCGTGGAGGGCGCGGCAACGGGCGCCGCTTTCTCAGTTGCTGGCGACTACATTAACAACGCGGGCGCCTTCTCGTCTGGGGGCGCACTGTCTGACTACTCAACGGACTCCGCTATTGGTCAAGGAACATTCGGAGCTGTCGCGATACACGGCGTGGTCGGCTGCGTGTCGGCTTCGGCATTTGGCGGCAAATGCGGGCCTGCGGCGTTGAGCGCAGCTTTTAGCGAAGCGGCTTCTGGCTATGCGGCCGAGGCTTCGAGCAGCTACGGCCTAGTTGGCGGAGTCACCGTCAGTGCGATCGTGGGCGGAACTGCATCAGTGCTCGGGGGTGGTAAGTTCTCCAATGGGGCAGTCACGGCAGCCGAGGGGTATTTGTTCAATGACTGCGCCCCTGGCCACGGTGGCTATTGCAGATATGATCTCAGGGCAGCCTTGGAGGACAGTCCAATTGCCAAGATTTGGTATGCCGCCTTCGGCGCACCCGTCGAGCAACCGGACATTCCGAATACATATGTGCCGCTGAGCCTTGCCGCTACGGTTGCGCCAGGGGCCGGGTTGACTGTTCAGGTCGGAATTGCTGTGACACCCGGACACGATTTGGCGCTGTTTGGTGCTTATGGCTTTCCACGTGGATTTGATTTCGGTGCGGGTCTGGCTGCTGGCTATAATGAAGGCCCTCTGTCGAAATTTCAGGGAAATTCTACTGTGGTAAACGCAGGGTTTGGTATTTTGGAGGCCGGGCCGGGCGTAAGCTACACAGTCACCGATGGCAAATATACAGGTGCTTCCGGTTCGCTCGGATTTAGAGGGGTCCCACCTGTGGGGCCGACATTTTCAGTTGTTCCGGTGATGAGAACATGCACTCTGTCAATTATTGGGAAAACACCCTCCGGCTGCGGAGATTGATGTGATTTTCTCTATTCTTACTAGTATCGCCCTGATTGGTGTGTTGATTGCATTAGTTGCGGGTATGCTGGCAATCAGGGATTTCTTGTGTTTGATGAGGTTAAATGCTGAGCTCATGCGAGGTGCAGCGGGCCCCGCTGACCGTCGGAACGTGTCAAGGGATCGCCTCGAGGCAGACGCTTCTCGCCGTCGAAAGCGTGCGTTGCTTTCAATGATGTATTGCTTGTTGGCCATCCTGGGTAGTGCTGCAATCACATTGATCAGAAACTATCTGAGCCCAGCGTGAACGCTGGGGGCGTGAGGAACAGCATCGCGATAGCGTGTTGCCGCGCTGTGCGTCCGTTTTCCCGCGGCAGGATGAAAAAGTGTCGGTGGACTTGATGCAGACGTCTCGTTTCGCTCGCCAAGCCACCTTCGCGTGGCGCCACGGTTCCCTGCTGCGGGCCGTGGTTGCTGGCGCGTCGGTGGCGCTCATCGTCGTAGCGGGTATCGCTGCGTTCCAACTGCGGAACACGTTGCTTAAGAAGCAGATTCTGGCCGCCCGGCTGGATCGGGCGCAGCGCGACGCCTCGATGGTGACCACGTCCCACGAGCCCCCGCCCGACATCGTCCAGCGCCTCCCCGCCGCCCCATCCGTCGACCAGCTCATGAACGTCCTCCAGCGCGTGGCCGCCGAGCAGGGCGTGCGCGTCGAGTCGCTGCAGTCCGACGACCACCTCGCGACGCCGACGGAGCTCGGGCGGCTGGGCATCGCGGTGACGCTTCGAGCGCCGTATCCCGCGATCGTGCATGTGCTGCAGGCGCTCCTCGACCGCTACCCCGGCGCCACGTTGCGGCGGCTCGAGCTGGCGCGCGCCCAGGCGGCGGCAGCGACGGCGCCGATGGGGGCGATGAATGCGATGGGCGCAGCGGGCATGCCGCCGATGCCGGGGGCGTCCGTGCCGGCCGTGGAGGTCGAGGCGCACGTGACGCTGGACATGTGGTCGCGGGCCGTCGGCGTCGTGCCAGTGCCGTCGGCGCAGGAGGAATCGCCGCCGGCGGCGGTGGCGTCCGAGGCGTCCGCTGCACCGGCCGCTCGAACGACTGCAGGTGCGTCCGCTGCAGCCAGCGCGCACGCCGCCTCCACCATGC
>DASVLN010000343.1:0-9326 GCA_036384855.1 Burkholderiaceae bacterium
AGGCCAAGTGGCTGCTGCGCGCGGAGAAGGCCGGCCACACCGGCACCCTCGACCCGCTGGCCACCGGCCTGCTGCCGCTGTGCTTCGGCGCGGCGACCAAGTTCTCGCAGGTCAGCCTGGACGCCGACAAGCGCTACGTCGCGACGCTGCGCTTCGGCGTCACGACGACGACCGGCGACGCCGAAGGCGTGGTCGTGCGCGAACGCGCGGTCGCCTTCGACCGCGCGGCGCTCGAGGCCGCGTGCGCGCGCTGGACGGGCCCGATCCGCCAGGTGCCGCCGATGCACTCGGCGCTGAAGCACGAGGGCAAGGCGCTCTACGAATACGCCCGTGCCGGCCTCGAGGTCGAGCGCGCCGCGCGCGACGTGACGATTCACACGATCGCCATCACGCACTGGCAGCATGCGGATCCGATGACGGCGACAATCGACGTCCGCTGCTCGAAGGGCACCTACGTCCGGACGCTGGCCGAGGACATCGGCGAGACGCTGGGCTGCGGCGCCCACCTCGCGGGCCTGCGGCGCATCGCGAGCGGCCCGCTGACGCTGGAAGGCGCCGTGACGCTGGCCGAGCTCGAGGCGATGCCCGAGGCCGAGCGCGAGCGCCGCCTGCTGCCCCCCGACACCCTGCTGGCCGACTGGCCGGCCGTGCACCTCGACGCCAAGGAGGCCGCGCGTTTCCTGACCGGCCTGCGCCGGCGCACCACCGAGCCCGACCGCGCCGCCGTGCGCGTGTACGGGCCCGGCACGCACGCCCTCCTTGGCAGCGCGCACATCCGCGGCGGCGAACTCATCGCCGACCGCCTGCTCAGCCCCGCCGAAGTGCAGGGCGCTGCCGACCTGATCACTTGAAGAGCCTCCCATGACCGACCGCACGCAGATCCGCAACATCGCCATCATCGCCCACGTCGACCACGGCAAGACCACGCTGGTCGACCAGTTGCTGCGCCAGAGCGGCACCTTCGCCGAGCACGAGAAGGTCGTCGACACCGTGATGGACAACAACGCCATCGAGCGCGAGCGCGGCATCACCATCCTCGCCAAGAACTGCGCGGTCAGCTGGAAGGGCACGCACATCAACATCGTCGACACCCCGGGCCACGCGGACTTCGGCGGCGAGGTCGAGCGCGCGCTGTCGATGGTCGACGGCGTTCTGCTGCTGATCGACGCGCAGGAAGGTCCGATGCCGCAGACCCGCTTCGTCACGAAGAAGGCGTTGGCCCTCGGCCTGAAGCCCATCGTGGTGGTCAACAAGGTCGACAAGCCGGGCGCCAAGCCCGAGGCCGTGATCAACGCCGCGTTCGACCTGTTCGACAAGCTGGGCGCCAACGACGAGCAGCTCGACTTCCCCGTGGTCTACGCGTCGGGCATCAACGGCTGGTCGTCGCTGGAGGAGGGCGCGCCGGGCGAGCAGTGGGGCCCCGACATGTCGGCCCTGTTCGAGACCGTGCTCAAGCACGTCGAGCCGCACGGCGGTTCGCCGGACGCACCGCTGCAGCTGCAGATCTCGGCGCTGGACTACTCCAGCTTCGTCGGGCGCATCGGCGTGGGTCGCGTCAATGCGGGCACGCTGCGTCCGGCGCAGGACGTCCTCGTGATGGAGGGCGAGGACGGCAAGAGCTTCAAGGGCCGCGTCAACCAGGTGTTGAAGTTCCAGGGGCTGGACCGCATCCAGGCCGAGGAGGCCGGCCCGGGCGACATCGTGCTGATCAACGGCATCGAGGACATCGGCATCGGCGTCACGCTGACCGACCCGGCCGACCCGCAGCCGCTGCCCATGCTCAAGATCGACGAGCCGACGCTGACGATGAACTTCTGCGTCAACACCTCGCCGCTGGCCGGCCGCGAGGGCAAGTTCGTCACCAGCCGCCAGATCTGGGACCGCCTGCAAAAGGAGCTCCAGAGCAACGTCGCGCTGCGCGTCAAGGAGACCGACGAGGACGGCATCTTTGAGGTCTCGGGCCGCGGCGAACTGCACCTGACCATCCTGCTGGAGAACATGCGCCGCGAGGGCTATGAGCTCGCGGTCTCCAAGCCGCGCGTCGTCTTCCGCGACATCGACGGCGTGCGCTGCGAGCCGATCGAGCTGGTCACCGCCGACGTGGAGGAGCAGCACCAGGGCGGCGTCATGCAGGCGCTGGGCGAGCGCAAGGGCGAGCTGACGAACATGGAGCCCGACGGCCGCGGCCGCGTGCGCCTGGAGTACCGCATCCCCGCGCGCGGGCTGATCGGATTCACCAACGAGTTCCTGAACCTCACCCGCGGCTCGGGCCTGATCAGCAACATCTTCGACGGCTACGAGCCGCACAAGGGCGAGATCGGCGGCCGCAAGAACGGCGTGCTGATCTCGATGGACGACGGCGAGATCTTCACCTACGCGCTGGGCAAGCTCGACGACCGCGGCCGCATGTTCGTCAAGGCCGGCGACCCGGTCTACGAGGGCATGATCGTCGGCATCCACAACCGCGACAACGACCTGGTCGTCAACGCCACGCGCACCAAGCAGCTGACCAACTTCCGCGTCTCCGGCAAGGAAGACGCGATCAAGATCACGCCGCCGATCGACCTCAACCTCGAGTACGGCGTCGAGTTCATCGACGACGACGAGCTGGTCGAGATCACGCCCAAGAGCGTGCGCCTGCGCAAGCGCTTCCTGAAGGAGCATGACCGCAAGCGTGCGTCGCGCGAGAACGCGGCCTGAGCGGGCGCAGGCCGTCACCGAAGAGCGACCCGCCGCGCGGCGAGGTCGCCTTTTTCATGGCGCCGGCGACGCCAGCTGCGCCGCGATCGCCGCCTGGTCGATGACCGACCACACCTGGCGGATGCGGCCTTGCGCGAACTCGTAGAAGACGTGCTCGTCGAAGCGCACGCGTCGCCCGTCGACCCGCAGGCCGAAGAGCTCGCCCGCGGGCGTGCAGTCGAAGCGCAGGCGGCACGCCACGATCGGGGGCTGGCAGGCGAGCAGCGCGATCTCGAAGCGCAGGTCGGGGATCGCCCGGACGTCGGCCTCCAGCATCGCGCGGTAGCCCGCCAGGCCGAGCGCGCGGCCATTGTGGACGGCGTGCTCGTCGACGAAATCGCCCAGGCGTGCCCAGTCGCGGGCGTTGAGGCAGTCGACGTAGGCGCGGTAGGTGTCGGCGAGAGCGGTCGGTTCCATGGCGGCGGCAAGAGAAGGGTCGAGCGCTACCTTCGCACGGCGCACAAGACCGCTGCGGCGTGCGGGATTCGGGCGCGGCAGGGCGGCGGCTTCGCGCACGCGAACTTTGCTCGCGCGGCGGCAACGTTTTCCGCGCGGGATGCGCCGGCCCGGCGCTTAAGATGCCCGCCCGGGACATCGAACGAGACAAGGAGACCGATTGACGACCGCCATCCTCCCCGCCGGCATGGGCCACGCGCGCGCCGCGCTGGGCATGGTCGTCGTGACACTGCTCTGGAGCACGGCGGGCGTCGTCAGCCGCCACCTGCAGGCGGCCGAGAGCTTCGAGGTCACGTTCTTCCGCAGTCTGTTCAACCTCGTGGGGCTGGGCGTCGCGCTCACCTGGATGCGCGGCGCGTCGCTGTGGACGGAGCTCGCGCGCGCGCCGCGGGTCGTGTGGATGTCGGGCGTGTGCTGGGCCGTGATGTTCACCGCGTTCATGGTGGCGCTGACGATGACGCGCGTGGCCAACGTGCTGGTGACCATGTCGATCAGCCCGCTGCTGACGGCGCTGTTCGCGCGCGTGTTCCTGCGCCACCGGCTGCCGCCGCGGACCTGGGTCGCGATCGCGGTCGCGGGCGCGGGCATCGCCTGGATGTTCGGCCGCAACATGCAGGCGGCCGACGCGCGCAGCCTGGCCGGCATGGCGGTGGCGATCCTCGTGCCGTTGTCGACGGCGCTGAATTACACGGTGCTCCACCACGCCGGCCGCGCGCCGGCCTCGGCGGCGTCGTCCGCGCGCGAGCTCGACGCGCCCGGTGCCGACGGCACCGCGACGCCGGGCGAGGAGCCCGACATGCTCGCCGCGGTGTTGATCGGCGCGGCGCTGTCGGCGCTCGTGACGCTGCCGATCGCCTGGCCGTTCCGGGCCACGCCGCACGACCTCGCGCTGCTGTTCGGCCTGGGCATCTTCCAGCTCGCCATCCCCTGCCTGCTGCTGGTGCGGCTCACGCGCGAGCTCGCCTCGCCCGAGGTCGCGCTGCTGGGCCTGCTCGAGGTGATCTTCGGGGTGCTGTGGGCGTGGATCGGCGTCGGCGAGTCGCCCGGCAGCTCCGCGCTCGTCGGCGGCGCGCTGGTCGTCGGTGCACTGGCCTTCAACGAGCTGCTGAGCCTGCGCGCGCGCGGCGCCGCGCGCTCCGGGGCCCACTGAAATCGCGGCAGCGACCGCGGCCGCTTCCCAGACCGATTCCTGTCTCCCATCCCGAAGCCCATGACCGATCCGACCGCCACGACTTCCGCCGCCCCGACCGTCCTCGCCGAACGCCGCCGGCATGTCGGCGTGCTCACGCTCAACCGGCCCTCGGCGCTCAACGCGCTGTCGCTGGAGATGATCCGTGCGCTCACGGCACAGCTGCGCGCCTGGCGCGACGACCCGGAGGTCGGCGCCGTCGTCCTGCGCGGCGCCAACCGGCCCGGCAAGCCGCCCGCGTTCTGCGCCGGCGGCGACATCCGCTTCTTCCACCAGGCGGCCCGCACCGCCGACCCGGCGCTGGGCGACTTCTTCACCGAGGAGTACACGCTCAACCACCTGATCCACACCTACGGCAAGCCGACCTTCGTCGTGATGGACGGCATCACGATGGGCGGCGGCATGGGCCTCGCCCAGGGCGCGTCGCTGCGCATCGCCACCGAGCATGCGAAGCTCGCGATGCCCGAGACGCTGATCGGCCTGTTTCCCGACGTCGGCGGCGGCTGGTTCCTCGCACGGCTGCCGGGCCGACTCGGTGAGTTCCTCGGTCTCACCGGGCTCACGCTGGGCGCGGGCGATGCGCTGGCCGTCGGCTGGGCCGACCTCTGCGTGTCGGCGGATCGCGTGGATGCGCTGCTCCAGGCGCTGGTCGATGCGACGCCGGCCGACGGCGTCGGCGCGCTCACGGCCGTCCACGCGTTCGCGGCGGACGCGGGCGCCGGCACGCTCGCCCCGCACCAGGCGCTGATCGAGCGCGTCTTCTCGCAGCCGACGCTGGCGGCCATCGTCGCCGCGCTGCAGGCCGAGGAGCAGGGCGACGACGCGGAGTTCGCGCGCGCGACCGCGGCCCTGCTCGCCAAGCGGTCGCCGACGATGCTCGCCGTCACGCTGGAGCAGGTGCGTCGCGCGCGCACGATGAGCCTGGCCGACGAGCTGCGCATGGAGCGCGACCTCGTCCACCACTGCTTCCACCTCCGGCCGCCGGAGCGCAGCGAGACGCTCGAGGGCATCCGGGCCTTGGCCGTCGACAAGGACCACGCGCCGCGCTGGCAGCCCGCCTCGATCGCCGACGTCGACGCGGCCGAGATCGCGGCGTTCTTCGAGAGCCCCTGGACGCCGCAGGCGCATCCGCTGCACGCACTGGCGTGATCGCCGGCGCAGCCGTATCGCCGCGGCTCGGCCGGGCATCGCGGTTGCTGCGATGCAGGCGAGCTCCCGGCCCCGCGCGTCGTTTCGCGGCGCCCGACGGTTTGCCGGCGTGACGGCCGCGCGCCGGGAGCTTCCCCCCGCTGCCGAGGTGCGCCATGACCCAGACACTGCCGACCCTGTTGCTCGCCGCGCTGGCCGCCGTCTGCTCGGCGGCCGCGCCGTGCGTGGCCAGCGCCGAGGACTCCAAGGATGCGACCTACGAGCCCGACAAGGGCCCGAATCCCGGCCTGACCACCGACGCACGCTACCACCGGGCGAAGCGCAACGCGGACAAGCGCCTGAAGGACAGCCTCGCGCAGTGCGACCGCATGGGCGCCGCCGACCGCGCGCAGTGCATCCGCAACGCGAACCAGACCCACGACGCGGACGTCGCGCACGCCGACGATTTCCTGGAGCGCGCGCCGGAGACGCAGGAGCGCTGACCTGTCGGCGGGGCGGCGCCGCATCGCGGGCGTCGAGAAGACGGGACGCCCGGCCGGGCGCTGGGCGATGACGTGGACATGGCGCCGCCGACGTCGCCGGGGACTCACTGGCCCCGGTCATGCGCCGCGGCGCCGCGCTGGCAAGGGCCTGCGCGCGAGCAGCCAGGCCCAGGCGGCCAGCAGCATCGTCCAGGCGGGTGCTTCGGGAATCGCCGGCGGGGGCGGACCGCCGACGGGCTCCTCCCCTCCGGGCGGATTGCCGATGACGACGCAGCAGTCGTCGTCGGGCGGCGGGCCGACGACCGGCTCGCCCGGGCCGCCACCCCACAGGGATCCGCCGTCGACGGGGCCGCCGCTGCCGACGGGCGGCGGCAGACCGTCGATCGGCGGCCACGGCAGGAAATCCTGCGCGTCGGAGGGCGAGGCAGGGGGAGTCGGCGCGACCTTGGGCGGCCCGGCCGCGGGCTCGATGTCGATCCGGCCTTCCTTGGCGGGCTTCCCGCGGCGCGTCACGAGCGCGACGTTGTGGCAGGCCAGCGGCACCATCACGCACGTGTCGCCGACGCAGTAGACCAGCGCACGCTCCACGTGGCTCGCCGACCAGGTCGAGCGCTCGACCCTTCCCCGGCAGACGCGGCCGTGGCCGCTGTGCATCGCGCGCATGTCCTCGTAGGCGCCATCGTCGCCCGAGATGTCGTCGCGCGTGATGCGCACGACGTCGCTCGGACGGTGCGCCTGCATCATCGCGCGCAAGCGGGCGCGGGTGTCTTCGGGGAGGGCGAAATCGGCGAGCACCGCGACCGGGTCGTCGCGATACGGATCCGCTCCCGGACGGGCCCACGAACAATCGGGCGAGGGCGCGACGCCAGCCGTCGCGGCAAGCGCGTTGGCCAAGATCAGGTGCAATCCCATCGGTTCTCGTTCCGGACGGGCCCACCCCGCCATGGCCCCTCCGAGGAGGTGTCCCGGCAGGCGACGTACCAGCGTCGGGGGCCCGGCCGCATCGGTGCGATTCGTCGCGGGCGACGGGCACCGCGCGCGGCCGCTCGACGCGAGCGGGCAACGAGCTTGCCCCGACCGCCGCGACACGTTCGCGCAGTCGATCCGGCGGCAGAACGACGAGCAGGTGTGCTGCGTCTGCTCCGACGTCGCGATCAAGCGCTGCGGCCGACGACGACGCGCCCTCGCCGCGACGAGCGGGCGCACGCCTGCGCCCCATCGCCCGCCGGCATCGACCGAGGAAACTGCATGACCGTGAAGCATCCGCACCCAGATCACGATCACGAGGCCGGCCACCACCCCGGCCACAGCGGCCATGCCGGCCACGACCACGCCGCCGGCGCCAACGAGAGGTCGCTGAAGATCGCCTTCGTCCTGACCTTCGCGTTCCTGGTCGTCGAACTGGTCGGCGGCATCGTCGCGCACAGCCTGGCGCTGCTGTCCGACGCCGCGCACATGTTCACCGACACCGCGGTGCTCGCCATCGCGTTGCTGGCGATCCGCATCTCGAGGCGCCCGGCTGACAAGAAGCGCACCTTCGGCTACCACCGCTTCGAAATCCTGGCCGCGGCCTTCAACGCGATCCTGTTGCTGTTCGTGGCGGCCTACATCCTTCGGGAGGCCTATCTGCGCATCGAGGCGCCGCCCGAGATCCAGTCCAACCTCATGCTGGTCATCGCCGTCGTGGGGCTCCTCGTCAACCTGGGGAGCATGACGGTGCTGCGCAGCGGGCAGCAGGAAAGCCTGAACGTCAAGGGCGCCTATCTCGAGGTCTGGGCCGACATGATCGGCTCCGTCGGCGTGATCATCGGGGCCGGCCTGATCAAGCTCACCGGCTGGGCCTGGATCGACTCGGCGGTGGCCATCCTGATCGGCCTGTGGGTGGTGCCGCGGACGATGACGCTGTTGAAGACGAGCGTCAACATCCTGCTGGACGGCGTGCCCGAGGACATCGACATCGAGAAGGTGGAGGCGACCCTGCGGGCGCTGCCGGGCGTGAGGAGCTTCCACGACCTGCACGTGTGGTCAGTGAGCAGCGGCAAGGCGACGCTGACCGTGCACCTGGTCATCGACCCCTCGACGGACGGCGAGGCGGAAGTCCTGCCACTCGCGCGCGAGCGTCTGGATCGGGGATTCGGGCTGCGGCACCTCACCATCCAGTGCGAGACCCACCCCTGCGGCATGGCCGACCCGGCCGGACACTCCTAGCATGGCCGGCGCTTGCGCCGGCGGCGGCGGTCGCCAAGCGCTATACTTGACGCCAAAATGTCTTTCGAATCAACGGCTTACAGCCCCTGGCGCTTGTCCGTGGCGCCGATGATGGACTGGACGGACCGCCACTGCCGCTTCTTCCATCGCCTGATCACCCACGGCACGCTGCTCTATACCGAGATGGTCACCACGGGCGCGCTGCTGCACGGCGATCGGCCGCGCCATCTCGACTTCAGCCACGAGGAACACCCGGTTGCGCTGCAGCTGGGCGGCAGCGAGCCCGAGGCGCTCGCCGCCTGCGCGAAGCTGGCGCAGGACTGGGGCTACGATGAGGTCAACCTCAATTGCGGCTGCCCCAGCGAGCGCGTGCAGCGCGGCGCGTTCGGCGCCTGCCTGATGCGCGAGGCCGAGCTGGTGCGCGACAGCGTTGCCGCGATGCGGGACGCCTGCGCGCTGCCGGTGACCGTCAAGCACCGCATCGGCGTCGACAAGGTCGAGAGCTACGAGTTCGTGCGCGACTTCGTCGGCACCGTGGCGCAGGGCGGGTGCATGGTGTTCATCGTGCACGCCCGCAACGCCTGGCTGCAGGGGCTGAGCCCCAAGGACAACCGCACGATCCCCCCGCTGCGCTACGAGTTCGTCTATCGCCTCAAGCGCGACTTCCCGGACTTCACGATCGTGCTGAACGGCGGCGTGAAGGGCGACGACGAGATCGCGCGCCACCTGGAGCACGTCGACGGCGTGATGATCGGCCGGGAGGCCTATCACGACCCGTGGTGCATGGCCGACTGGGACGCGCGCTTCCTCGGCCGGCCGGCCCCGGGCCTCGACCGGGCCGAGGTCGAGGCGCGGATGGTGGCCTATCTCTCCGGCCTGCAGGCGGCCGGCGTGCCGTGGTCGCAGGCCTCGCGCCACATGCTGGGCCTGTGGAACGGCGTCAAGGGCGCGCGTCGCTGGCGCCAGGTCTGGTCCGACCACAAGGTCAAGGGCCTCGCTCCGGCGGAGGTGTCGCGCCTCGCGCACGAAGGCTTCGAGCCGGCGGATGGCGCGCCGACGCGGCTGGCCGCGGCGTGAACGATCGACGCGCGCCGCGTCCTTGG
>DASVLN010000344.1:0-3255 GCA_036384855.1 Burkholderiaceae bacterium
AACCGCTCAGTGCGACGGCCGGCGCACCAGCGCGAGCATCAGCCCGAAGCCGATCATGAGCGAGCCGCTCGCGCGGTTGAACCAGCGCAGCCGCCGCGCGCCGCCCGACAGCGTGCCCAGCCGCGCGCCGAGCAGCGCGTACACCGCGATGGCGACCAGCTCCAGCACGAGGAAGGTCGCGCCCAGCAGCGCGAAGCTCGCGGCGTAGTGCGCGCGGTCGACGAACTGCGGGAAGAACGCGGTGAACACGAGGATCGCCTTCGGGTTGCCGGCGGCGACGAGGAATTCCTGCTTCGCGAGGCGGCGCCACTTGCCCGCGGCCGCCGTGCGCTCGCCCGGGCCGGCGTCGTCCGCGCGCGCCAGCGCCGCCGGATCCGCGCGCAGCAGCTTGATGCCGATCCACACTAGGTAGGCCGCGCCGCCCAGCTTCAGCACCGTGAAGAGCGCCTGCGAGGCGAGCAGCAGCGCACCCAGCCCGAGCCCCGCGACCGCGATCATCGCCGCGAAGGCGACCAGCCGCCCGATCGACGCCGCCACCGACAGCCGTGCCCCCTCGCGCGCGCCGTTGGACAGCGACAGGACGTTGTTGGGTCCGAACGCCATGTTGATGGCGAAGCAGGCGGGCAGGAAGAGCCAGTAGTTCTCGAGGGACATGCGACGCTCCGGATGGTGCGGAGCATCGTAGCGGCTCACGCGATCGGCGGATAGCTCCCGGTGCCGTCCGGCCACGCCGTCAGCACCTCGAAGCCCTCGGGCGTGACCGCGACCATGTGCTCCCACTGCGCGGACAGCGAGCGGTCGCGCGTGACGACCGTCCAGCCGTCGGCGAGCTCGCGCGTGCCCGCCTTGCCGGCGTTGAGCATGGGCTCGATCGTGAAGATCATGCCCGGCTCCAGCCGCAGGCCCTCGCCGCGGTGGCCGTAGTGGTGCACGTGCGGCTCGTCGTGGTAGACCTGTCCGATGCCGTGGCCGCCGTAGTCGCGCACGATGCTGAAGCCGGCGGCCGTGGCGACCTCCTGGATCGCGGCGCCCACGTCGCCCAGCGTCGCGCCGGGACGCACCTGGCGGATGCCTGCGCGCATCGCGGCGTAGGTCGTCTCGACCAGCCGGCGCGCGAGCGTCGAGGGCTCGCCGACGTAGTACATCCGGCTCGTGTCGCCGAACCAGCCGTCCTTGATCACGGCGACGTCGATGTTGACGATGTCACCCTTCTTCAGCACCTTGTCCGACGGGATGCCGTGGCACACGACGTGGTTGACCGAGGCGCAGACCGTCTTCGGGTATCCCTGGTAGCCGACGTTGGCCGGGATCGCCCGCTGCACGCCGACGATATGGTCGTGGCAGAGGCGGTCGAGCTGGTCGGTGGTGACGCCGGGCTTCACGTGCGGCGCGATCATGCGCAGCACGTCGGCCGCGAGCGCGCCGGCCGCGCGCGCCTTGGCGATCTCGTCGGGCGTGCGGATGTGGATCTTCCTCATGCGCGGACCTCCGCCCTGCGCACGGCGGCGCGAGCCCGGCCCGCGGCGGCCTGGCGGGCGATCATCGCGCCGCCCTGCGGATCGCCTTGGCCGCCGTCGCCGACGCCTTCGCGCTCGCCGGCTCGACCTCGGGCGGCGCCAGCGCGAGCGGATCCTCGCCGGTGCGCGCGGCGCGCAGCATCAGCTGGCAGATGTCGGCGTAGGTGAAGCCGGGATGCAGCTCGGCCAGCATGCCCACGCGCATCCAGTGCTCGGCCTGGGCGTTGATGGAGCGGCTCAGCGCCTCGCTGGCGCCGCGCAGCTGGTCGTGCATGCGGTCGGAGATCTTGACGATGCCCATGGGTGTTCTCGCTATACGTTTTGTATATGAAACGTATATTAGCCGATGGGGCATCGCCGCCGCAAGCGGCCGTGCTCCTCAGCCGCGCAGCACCTCGAGCGGACGCACCGTGAGGTACAGCGGCGCCGGCGTGCGCGTGCCGCGGATGAGCTTGAGCACGCAGTCGCGGTTCACGCGGCTCGCGTCGAGCGCCTGGTGCAGCGCGTCGACGCTGGGCGTGGCGACGCCGTCCAGCCCGACCACCAGGTCGCCCTCGCGCACGCCCACCCGCGCGGCCGGGCTGCCCGGCTCGACCGCCGTGACGCGCACGCCGCTCGGCTGGTCGAGCTCGTAGGCGAGCACCACGCGGCGGTCGATCGCCTGCGTCTGGCCGGCGATGCCCAGGAAGCCGCGCCGCACGCGTCCGTGCTGCAGCAGCTGCGGGATCACCCAGGCCGCGATGTCGATCGCCACCGCGAAGCAGATCGCCTGCGCGCCGCGGATGATCGCCGTGTTGACGCCGATCACCTCGCCGCGCGAGTCCAGCAGCGGGCCGCCGGAGTTGCCCGGGTTCAGCGCCGCGTCGGTCTGGATCACGTCGGGGATCAGCCGCCCGGTCGACGCCCGCATGCTGCGCCCGAGCGCGCTCACGATGCCCGCGGTGACAGTGTGCTCGAAGCCGAGCGGGTTGCCGATCGCGATCGCCACCTGCCCGCGCTTCAGGCCCGCCGAGCGGCCCAGCGGCGCGTGCGACAACGCGCCGCGCGACAGGCCGTCGATGCTCAGGACGGCCAGGTCGGTGTCCGGATCGTCGCCGACCCAGCGCGCGTCGAACTCGCGGCCGTCGGCAAGCGACAGGCGGTGGCGGAACGCCGGCCGTGCCGAGTCCGCCGCCGCGCCCGCGCGCACGACGTGCGAGTTGGTCAGCACGAAGCCGTCCGGCGTGAAGAGGAAGCCCGAGCCGCCGCCCAGCGGCCGCGCCGCATCCTGCCCGCCGCCCTTCGCGCCCGGCAGCGCCATCGGGTGCACCGCCGCGACCGCGGGCCCGACGCGCTCCACCACGCCGCTCACCGCTTGCGAGTAGGCATCGTGCAGGAACGCGTCGTCGGCACCCATGGCATCTCTCCTTCGAGGGTCGAAGCTGAGGCTGGGGTACGTGGATTCAAGAGCGAAGGCTACGGAATCCAGTCGCCGTCCAGCGCGCCGTCGCGGTGGCGCTCGAACAGCAGCCGGTCGTACCAGGTGCCGCCGAGCCGGAAGGCGCGGCGCGAGTGGCCGAAGCGGACGAAGCCGTTGCGCTCGAGGACGCGGACGGAGCCGGCGTTCTCGGGCCGGACGACCGCCTCGACGCGCCACAGCGCGAGCGGCCCGAAGGCTTCGTCCAGGGCCAGCGCCACCGCCCGCGACGCGATGCCGCGGCCGCTCTCGGCCTGGTCGACGCGGTAGCCCAGCTCCGCG
>DASVLN010000345.1:0-3672 GCA_036384855.1 Burkholderiaceae bacterium
CGCCGCGGCGAGGGCCGCGAGGCGGGCGCCCGCGCGGTGGCGGATTCGGGCAAGCGCAGGGACGAAGGCGAGGTCGGACGGGGTTCGGAGCACATCGCCTTATCGGCCCGGTCGCCGGGCGCTTGAGCGCGCACGCGCCGACGAGCGAATCCCGGAGGGCGCGCGTGCGAAAGTGCGCGCGCCGGCGGATTTCAGCCGGTGTTGCGCAGGCCCGCCGCGATGCCGTTGATCGACAGGTGGATGCCGCGCCGCAGCCGGTCGTTGGTCGCGTCGGCCTCGCGCTGCTGGCGGTAGCGGCGCATCAGCTCGACCTGCAGGTGGTTCAGCGGATCGAGGTAGGGGAAGCGGTGCTCGATCGAGCGCGCGAGCGACGGGTTGGCCTGCAGCCGCGATTCCTCGCCGGTGATCTCGCCCAGCATCGCCTGCGTGCGCTCCCACTCGGCCTTGATCGCCGCGAAGATGCGCTTGCCGAGCTTGCGGTCGTCCACGAGGTCGACGTAGCGCGCGGCGATGCGCAGGTCGCTCTTGGCAAGCACCATGTCCAGGTTGGACAGCAGCGTGCGGAAGAACGGCCACTGGCGGTACATGCGGCGCAGCAGCTCGAGGCGGCGGGCGTGTTCCGCGGGCTCGTCGCCGAGGAAGGCCTCGACGCCGGAGCCGAAGCCGGCCCAGCCCGGCAGCGCGACGCGGCACTGGCCCCACGAGAAGCCCCACGGGATCGCCCGCAGGTCCTCGATGCGGCGCGTCGACTTGCGCGAGGCCGGCCGCGAGCCGATGTTGAGCTCGGCGATCTCGCGGATCGGCGTGGCCGAGAAGAAGTAGTCGGTGAAGCCCGGGGTCTCGTAGACGAGCTTGCGGAAAGCCGCGAAGCTCGCCTGGCTCAGCGCGTCGGCGGCCTCGAGGAAGGCCTTGGGCGGCGTCTTGGTCGTGTGCAGCAGCGTCGCCTCGAGCGTCGCGGCGACCAGCGTCTCGAGGTTGCGGCGGCCGATGTCCGGGTTGGCGTACTTCGACGCGATCACCTCGCCCTGTTCGGTCAGGCGGATCTGGCCGTTGACCGTGCCGGGCGGCTGCGCGACGATCGCCTGGTAGCTCGGGCCGCCGCCGCGGCCCACCGTCCCGCCGCGGCCGTGGAACAGGCGCAGGCGGATGCCGTGCGTCTGCTCGAGCTGCGAGAAGAGGGCGACGAGTGCGACCTCGGTGCGATAGAGCTCCCAGTTGCTCGTGAAGAAGCCGCCGTCCTTGTTGCTGTCGCTGTAGCCGAGCATGATGTCCTGCTCGGCGCCGCTGCGCTTGACGAGGTCGGCGACTCCGGGCAGCTCGTAGAACTGCTGCATGATGTGCGCGCCGTTGCGCAGGTCGGCGATGGTCTCGAACAGCGGCGAGACGATCAGGTCGGCCACGGCGCCGTCGTCCAGGGTGCCGCGCATCAGGCCGCACTCCTTCTGCAGCAGCAGCACCTCCAGCAGGTCGCTCACGTCCTCGGTGTGCGAGATGATGTAGTGGCGGATCGCCTGCGGCCCGAAGCTCGCGCGCATCGCGAGCGCGGTCTCGAAGATCTCGAGCTCGCCCTGCGCCAGTGCCGAGTACTCTGCCCCGCGCACCCGCAGCGGGCGGGCGTCGTCCAGCAGGGCCAGCAGCAGCGTGCGGCGCTCGGGCTCGCCGAGGGCGGCGTAGTCGGGCTCCAGGCGCGCGGTGCGCAGCAGCTCCGCGATCACGGCCTCGTGCTGGTCGGAGCTCTGGCGCAGGTCGACCGTCGCGAGGTGGAAGCCGAAGACCTGGGCCGCTCGCACCAGTGGCGCGAGGCGCGGCGCGATCAGGGCCTCGGCGTGGTGCGACCGCAGCGAGCGAGCGATGACCTCGAGCTCCGCGATGAACTCGGCGGGCGAGGCGTACGGATCCTGCGGCGCCACCGCGTGGCGCAGCGCCTCGGTGCCGGTGAGCGCGTGCAGCGTCGCGGCCAGGCGCGCGTAGATGCCGACCAGCGCGCGGCGGTAGGGCTCGTCCTCGCGGTGCGCGTTGTGGTCGGGCGAGCGCTCGGCCAGCGCCTGCATCTCGGGCGTCACGGGCGACAGCAGGCTCGAGATCGACAGCTCGGCGCCGAGCGCGTGCACCTCGTACAGGTAGTGGCGCAGCGCGGTCTCGGACTGGCGCGACAACGCGTGGCGCAGCGTCCCGGCGGTCACGTTCGGGTTGCCGTCGCGATCGCCGCCGATCCAGTTGCCCATGCGGAAGAAGGGCGCGACCTCGTGGCCGGGCAGCGCCTGCTCGATCTCGCGGTACATGCGCGGAATCTGGCGCAGGAAGGTCGCGTGGTAGTACGACAGCGCGTTCTCGACCTCGTCGGCCACGGTCAGTTTGGTGTAGCGCAGCATGCGCGTCTGCCAGAGCTGCGTGATGCGGGCGCGCATCAGCGCGGTGTTCTCCTCGCGCGCGCGCTCCGACAGGAGCTCGTCGCGCTCGGCCAGCAGGCCGGCGATCGCGCGCTCGGCGTCGAGGATGCTCTTGCGCTGCACCTCGGTCGGGTGGGCCGTCAGCACCGGGGAGATGTAGGCGCGGTTCAGCGCGGCGGCGATCTCGGCGGCGCGGTGGTCGGCGTCGTGCAGGCGCTCGAAGGCCATCGCGAGCGAGCCTTCCTGCAGGTTGCCCTCGCGCTCGTGGTGGGCGCGGCGGCGCACGTGCTGGCGATCCTCCGCGATGTTGGCCAGGTGCGAGAAGTAGCTGAACGCGCGGATCACGCTGACGGTCTGGTCGGCCGACAGGTTCTTCAGCAGCCGATCGAGCACGCGGCCGGCGCTCGCGTCCTTGTGGATCCGATAGGCGACCGACAGCTGGCGCACGCGCTCGATCAGCTCGAAGGCGGCCGTGCCTTCCTGCTCGCGGATCACCTCGCCGAGCAGCCGGCCGAGTAACCGGATGTCCTCGACCAGCGGGCGATCCTTGTCGCTCGCCGAGGCGTTCACCTTGGAATTTGCCCCATTCCTGGGCGTCTTGGCGGGCGTGGCGGTGGCGGCGGTGCGAGGCATCGATGTGTTCCGATTGATGTAACCGAATTACCAATCGCCAAGTGTAGCGGGGCGCGCGGCGGCCGGGAAGGGCGGATGCAGCGCCCCCGCGCGCGCCCGCGTCGCCTATGATCCGCGCATGAACAACATCGTCATCGCGACGCGCGAAAGCCGGCTCGCGCTGTGGCAGGCGCGGCACGTGCAGGCGCTGCTGGGCGCGCGCCTCGGCATCGGGGCCTCGATCCTGGGCATGACCACGCGCGGCGACCAGATCCTCGACCGCACGCTCGCCAAGGTCGGCGGCAAGGGCCTGTTCGTCAAGGAGCTGGAGCTTGCGCTGGAGGACGGCTCCGCACACCTGGCCGTGCACTCGCTCAAGGACGTGCCGATGGAGCTGCCGCAGGGCTTCGTGCTCGCCGCGGTGCTGGAGCGCGAGGATCCGCGCGACGCCTTCGTCTCGCCGCGCTTCGCCAGCCTCGACGCGCTGCCGCGCGGCGCGCGCGTGGGCACGTCCAGCCTGCGCCGCGTCGCGCAGCTGCTCGCGTTGCGGCCCGACCTGCGCTTCGCGCCGCTGCGCGGCAACCTCGACACCCGCCTGCGCAAGCTCGACGAGGGCCAGTACGACGCGATCGTGCAGGCGGCGGCGGGGCTGGTGCGCCTCGGCCTGGAG
>DASVLN010000346.1:0-2542 GCA_036384855.1 Burkholderiaceae bacterium
GCCGCGACGCGCGAGCAGCTGCTCGCCACCGCGCAGGCCGCGCGCGCGCTCGCCCGCCCGCAGGCGGCGGCGCGCGTGGCCGATGAACTCGAAAGGCTCGTGGCATGAATTCCATCGCTTCAAAAGTTCAACTTTTGAAAATCGGGAAGTGCGTCGCGAAGTGCCGCGACTGCATGTCGGAGGTGCTCGCATGAAGCACGCCGTCAAGAAGATCCACTTCGTCGGCGTCGGCGGCGCCGGCATGTCCGGCATCGCCGAGATCCTGCACAACCTCGGCTACGAGGTCTCGGGCTCCGACCAGTCCGACAGCGCGACCGCGCGCCGGCTGGCCGACCTCGGCCTGCAGGTCTTCGTCGGCCACGACGCCGCCCACATCGGCGACGCGCAGGCCGTCGTGGTCTCGACCGCCGTGAAGGGCGACAACCCCGAGGTGATCGCGGCGCGCGCCCGGCGCGTGCCGGTGGTGCCGCGCGCGGTGATGCTGGCCGAGCTGATGCGGCTGCGCAAGGGCATCGCGATCGCCGGCACCCACGGCAAGACGACGACGACCTCGCTCGTGACCAGCGTGCTCGCCGAGGCGGGCGTCGACCCGACCTTCGTGATCGGCGGCAGGCTCAATTCCGCGGGCGCGAACTCGCGCCTGGGCGCGGGCGAGTACATCGTGGTCGAGGCCGACGAATCCGACGCCTCGTTCCTCAACCTGATGCCGATCCTGGCCGTCGTCACCAACATCGACGCCGACCACATGGACACCTACGGCCACGACTTCGCGCGCCTGAAGGCCGCGTTCGTGGAGTTCCTGCACCGCATGCCGTTCTACGGCGCGGCCATCGTCTGCGGCGACGACCCCGGCGTGCGCTCGATCGTGCCGATGATCTCGCGGCCCGTGATCACCTACGGCACCGGCGAGGACGTGCAGGTGCGCGCGGTCGACGTGCGCGCCCTGCCCGGCGGGCAGATGGCCTTCACCTGCCAGCGGCGCAACGGCGTGCGCATGCCCGACTTCGACGTCGTGCTGAACCTGCCCGGCGAGCACAACGTGCGCAACGCGCTGGCCGCGATCGCGGTGGCCACCGAGCTCGAGCTGCCCGACGCCGCGATCCAGCGCGCGCTCGCGGGCTTCACCGGCGTGGGCCGTCGATTCCAGCGCTACGGCGAGCTGCCCGTCGACGCCGACAAGGGCGGCGGCACGTTCACGCTGATCGACGACTACGGCCACCACCCGGTCGAGATGGCCGCGGTGATCGCCGCGGCGCGCGGCGCCTTCCCCGGGCGCCGGCTCGTGCTGGCGTTCCAGCCGCACCGCTACACCCGCACGCGCGACTGCTTCGAGGATTTCGTGAAGGTGATGGGCCAGGCCGACGCGGTGCTGCTGACCGAGGTGTACGCGGCCGGCGAGTCGCCCATCGTGGCGGCGGACGGCCGCTCGCTCGCGCGCGCGCTGCGCGTCGCGGGCAAGGTCGACCCGGTATTCGTCGACGAGGTGGGCGAGCTCGCCGCCGCGATCGTGGACCACGCGCGCGACGGCGACGTCGTCATCTCGATGGGCGCGGGCTCGATCGCCGCGGTGCCCGCGCGCGTGGCGGAAATGAAGGCTTTGCGAAACGGAGGCGCGCTGTGAACACGACGCCGCTGACCCAGGAACAGATCGAAGGACTCGGCAAGGTCGCCGTGCTCCAGGGCGGGACGTCCGCCGAACGGCTGATCTCGCAGCTGTCGGGGCAGGGCGTGCTCGCGGCGCTGCGGTCGCAGGGCGTGGATGCGCACGCCTTCGACCCGGCCGAGCGTCCGCTCGAGGACCTCAAGCGCGAGGGATTCGACCGCGTCTTCATCGCGCTGCACGGCCGCCACGGCGAGGACGGCACCGTGCAGGGCGCGCTGGAGCTTCTGGGCATCCCCTACACCGGCCCGGGCGTGATGGCCAGCTCGATCGCGATCGACAAGGTGATGACCAAGCGCATCTGGAGCGCGGTCGGCCTGCCGACCCCCGCCTGGCGCGTGCTGCGGCCGTCGGAGCAGCGCCACGAGCTCGTGCGCGAGGTGCCCGACCTGCTGGGGCTGCCGCTGATCGTCAAGCCGCCGCGCGAGGGCTCGTCGATCGGCGTGACCAAGGTGCGCGGCTACTCGCAGATGCAGGACGCGGTGAAGCTCGCCGCCGGCTACGACGCCGACGTGCTGTGCGAGGAGTTCATCGACGGGGAGGAATACACCTGCGCCGTCCTGGGCGAGGGCGAGGCCGCGTTCGCGCTGCCCGTCGTGCGCATCGTCGCGCCGGAAGGCAAGTACGACCTGCAGAACAAGTACTTCACCGACGAGGTCAAGTACCTGTGCCCGAGCGGCCTGCCGGAGGCCGAGGAGCGCGAGATCCAGCGCGTGACCGTCGAGGCCTACCGCGTCCTCGGCTGCCGCGGCTGGAGCCGCGCCGACGTGATGGTGCGCGCGAGCGACCGCAAGCCCTTCCTGCTCGAGATGAACACGTCCCCGGGCATGACCGGGCACTCGCTGGTGCCGATCGCCGCGCGCGGCGCGGGCATCAGCTACG
>DASVLN010000347.1:0-3485 GCA_036384855.1 Burkholderiaceae bacterium
ATCACGAAGCAGCCGCCGCCGCCGGGAGGCGCGACGCAGCGGATGCGGCCGTGGTGGCGCTCGACGATCTGGCGCACGAGCGCGAGCCCGAGCCCGACGCCGCCCGCGCGTTCGGCATGGCCGGGCAGGCGGAAGAACGGCTCGAAGATGCGCTCGCGGTACGCCTCGGGCACGCCGGGGCCGTTGTCGGCGACGCGGACCTCCACCCCGGAGACGCCCGCGTCGACCAGCTCGACGCGGATCTCGCCGCCGCCGTAGCGGCGCGCGTTCTCCAGCAGGTTGCGCAGCGCGCGGCGCAGCAGCCGCTCCTCGCCGCGCACCGAGACGGCCGAGCCTTCGACGCCCGCGTCGACGCGCGCACCCTCCTCCACCGCGAGCGCGAGCAGGTCGACCGCCTCCAGGTGCTCGGGCTGCGGCGCGGCCTCGAGACGGCTGGCCAGCAGCACCTCGTCGACCAGGCCGTCGAGCTCGGCGATGTCGGTATTGATCTCGGCGCGCAGGTGCTCGCGTTCCGCCTCGCCGGGCGCCGCGTCGGACAGCAGCGACGTCGCCATCTTCAGCCG
Organism: Burkholderiaceae bacterium; assembly: GCA_036384855.1. GTDB lineage: Bacteria > Pseudomonadota > Gammaproteobacteria > Burkholderiales > Burkholderiaceae_C > Scleromatobacter. Next base: position 564 of record DASVLN010000347.1, read on the forward strand.
CGCGAGCGGCGAGCGCAGCTCGTGGCTGGCGTTGGCGAGCAGGCTCTTGTGCGAGCGCACCAGCATCTCGATGCGCTCGGCGGCGAGGTTGAAGCTGGTGGCGAGCGAGGCGACCTCGTCGCGACCCTCGACCGGCACTCGGCGATCGAGCGCACCCTCGCCGAAGTCCTCGACGCCGCGCTTGAGCGCCTCGAGGCGACGCGTGAGCCGGCGCACGAACGGGTACGCGCCCATCGCGATCGCGATGAACAGCACGACGACCAGCGCCAGCAGGCTCAGCCCCGGTTGAACGCCGCGCGGCAGGCCCGGCAGCAGCAGCGGCGGCGGGCCGTGGCCTTCGAAGGACTGCACGTGGCGCTCGCCCAGGCCGCCGGGGCCGCCCGGGCCGCCCGGGCCCCCCTCGGGGCCGGGCTCGCTGTCCACGACGGGTGGCTTGAGCATCGCCGGCCGCATGACGAACAGCGAGCGGCCATCGTCCAGCCGGATCTGGTAGGTCACCACGCGCGAGCTCGCCTTGTCGTTCTCGCGCCGGATGAAGGAATCGGACGCCGCGACGCGATGGCCCTGGGCGTCCTCCAGCGCCATCGGCACGCGCAGGCGTTGCGACCAGTCGCGCAGCGCCTGCGCCTGCACGTCCACCGGCGCGCTGGCCGCCGGCAGCGAGCGCTGGATCAGGTCGCCCCAGGCGGCGATGCGCTCGGTGAGCACGGCCTGGTTGCGCGCGCGCTCCTGGTCGAGGTGGCGCTGCACGAGCCAGCCCGAGACGCTGGCGAACAGCGCCAGCGTGACGATCACCGTGAGCCAGATCCGCAGGTAGAGCGAACGCACGCGAGCAGCCTTGTCACCACCGGAATGGCGTTGGAACGAAAACAGCGCCGGCTGGCGGGCCGACGCTGCGGGGGATGGGCAATGATGGTACGTCGGCGCCGCGCGCGGCCCGCGCGTCCGACGGCGGGGTTTTCGAGGGTTCGCGCCGCGGGCGCGGCCGGCGCGACGGCGATCAGGCGTCCTGCTTGCGCGCGAAGAGGTAGCCCGAGCCGCGCACGGTCAGTACGCGCTTCGGGTTCTTCGGGTCGTCCTCGATCACGCTGCGGATGCGCGAGATGTGGACGTCGATCGAGCGGTCGAACGCCTCCAGCGGATGGCCCTTGAGCGCGTCCATGATCTGGTCGCGGCTCAGCACGCGGCCCGGGCTGCGCGCGAGCACGACCAGCAGGTCGAATTGGTGGCTGGTCAGGTCGCAGCGCGTGCCGTCCAGGCGCGCCTCGTGGGCGCCGAGGTCGATCTCGAGGCGGCCGAAGCGCAGCACCTCCTCGTTGACCGGCTCCGGGCTCGCGCGCCGCAGCAGCGCCTTGACGCGGGCGAGCAGCTCGCGCGGCTCGAAGGGCTTGGGCAGGTAGTCGTCGGCGCCGAGCTCGAGGCCGACGATGCGGTCGGTCGGCTCGCCGCGCGCCGTCAGCATCATCAGCGGCAGGCGGCGCGTGGCGGGTTGGCCGCGCAGCTCGCGGGTGAAGTCGAGGCCGTCGCCGTCGGGCAGCATCAGGTCGAGCACCAGCGCGTCGTAGGCCGACGCGGTCAGGCGCATGCGTCCTTCGGCCAGCGTGCCTGCGGTGTCGACGTCGAAGCCCTGCGTGCGCAGGTAGTCCCCCACCATGCGCGTGAGGCGCGCGTCGTCGTCGATCAGGAGCAGGTGCGGATTGTTCATGGAAGTGGCGGTGCCGCGCGCGCTCGCGGCGGCGGCCCGGGCGCCCGGGGATGCGGGAGCGTAACCGATCGGGTCGAGGACTGTCATCCGGCCGTCACTCCCCCGCCGGCGCCGACGCGCCGCGATGCCAGGGGCGCGGCCCACCGGCCATGGCGCGAAGCACCACCTTGCGCTGGTCCACCGACAGCACCCGGCTCACGTCGACCATCGCCTGCAGCATGCGGCGCGAGTCGGCGTCGCGGCGCACGGCCATGCGCTGGCGCACCGCCTCGACCTGCGACGGGTCGACGACCGGCTGCGAGAACAGCTGCACTATCTGTTCGTGGTCGGCGCGCTCGGCGGGGCGCTCGGCCTTCAACGGCGCCTCGGCCGCCTCGAGGATCTGGTGCACCTGCGCGCGCTGCGTCGGCGACGCCTGCGCCTCGTCGAGCAGGTGGTCCAGCATCGGGCCGTGCGGCAGCATCGCGCCCATCCTGTGCGGCGGCGGCCGCTGGCCTGCCGCCTCGTCGGAAGCCGCCCAGGCGGCGAAGGCGACGCCGCCGGCCAGCACGCATCCGAGGGCGAGGCCGAACAGGCGCACGGGGCGCGACGATGACTTGGCAGGTTTCATGGAGATCTCCCTCGGGCACGGCGAGGCCCGCGAGGCGCGGGCCGAGTGCCGGCCATCGTGCCGATGAGCGGTCAACCGTCCTTGCGCGCGGCGTAAAGATCTGTGAATCGGGGAACGCCGGCGCGCGACCGGCGCAAGCCCTGCCCCTTCGCCCGCCAGTGCCTTGCCCTGGCGCAGTGCCTCGGACGCCTCGATTGACTACCCTTGCGCGCATGCCCTCTGCCGCGACCGCGCCATGACCCGCTCCGTCGACGACCTCGTCGCCGCCCTGCGCTCGCTGGAGCCCACGGACGACGAATCCGACAACGTCCACCGCCTCAACGAAGTCTTCGCCGACCTGCACGTGCTCGCCGACCGCGAGGAGGCCCTGCCCGAGTTCTTCTTCCTGCTCGAACGCCATCCGCAGGCCGCGTTCGGCGCACCGATCCCGCTGGTCTGCGAACTCGAGAAGCTGTCGGGATACGAGCGCCACCTGGCCGCGTCGCTGGAGCGCCAGCCCACGGAGCTCGCGGCGATGCTCGCCAACCGGCTGCTGAACACGCGCCAGTCGCCGGCGGCGCGCGGCGAGTGGCTGCGGCGGCTCGGCGCGGTGGCGTCCGATCCGCGG
>DASVLN010000348.1:0-2848 GCA_036384855.1 Burkholderiaceae bacterium
CTCGCCGGCCAGCCGGTCGCGCGCGCGAGCGTCGACGGGCCGGCGCTGGCGCTGGAGATGGCGCGTCGCCCCGCGCGCAGTCCGGACTGGGATCGCTCCAGGGCGACCGACCACGCGATGGTGCGCAAGTTCGTCGACGAGCTGCGCCGCCGCGTCGCGCGTTGGAACGAGGGCCGCGACGACTGAGCCGCGTGCCCGCCGCCGCGTGGGCTACGACGCCTTCGAGCGCGAGACCAACCACGGCCGCCCGCAGGCCACGCCGCGCGCGATCGTCGCGATGAGGATCCACCTGTCCGACGAGGGGCGCCGGATCGCCGAGGTCCTGCGCTCGAATACCCTCGAGCCCGCGCTCACGAGGAAGGCGCTCGCGAGCGTCGAGGCGCTGCCCATGCCCGCCGACGTCCCCGATTGGCCGGGCGAGAAATCGCGCCGCGTGGGCTTCCTGGAAGCCTGACTGTTCGAGACGACGGGCATTTCGCCGAAGACGCTGGCGCTGGCCCCGGAAGGCGCTTCGAGCCTGCCCATGGGCCGCGTGTCGGCAAGCGCCCGTCGACGGGACGGCGTCCCGCCGCGCGCGCCCGGTGCGCGCCTATGCCGCCCGGGCCTCGTCGGGCCCGACGACGATCACGAAATGCTTGCGCACCCGTTCGAGCACCTCGAACGAGCCCGCGAAGCCGGCCGGAATCACCAGCGCCTCGCCGGGGCCGACCTCGGTGAACGTGCCGTCGGTCGCATGCAGGCGCGCGCGGCCCGCGAGGACGACCATGTACTCGTGCTCCGTCGGATCCATCTGGATGCGCCAGCGGCCGACCTCGCATTCCCAGATGCCGGCGACGAGTCCGGCGGGCGCGCTCTCGTACAGCACCCAGGTCCGACGCTCGGGCGCGCCGACCTCGCGGCGCTCCTCGCGCGGATGGTCGATCTCGGGCGGCGTCGTCGGCAGGTCGAAGCGGGTGATGGCGGGCGGGAGCGTGGTCATGGCGATGGGCTTGCGGGGAGTCGTGAAGTCGGAAGAGGCGGTCGTGCTGGGATCGTACGTGGACGCGGCGGGAATCAGTGCGCGATGCGGCACGGTGTGGGCGCGGAACCGCTCGCCGACCCGGGGCCGGATGCCGGTGCCCGGTCAGCGAGCCGGAACGTCACTGGATGCGCATCGGGATCGTCACCGGGCCGTCGTTGACCAGGTGCACCTGCATCTCGGCGCCGAAGCGGCCGCTCGCCACGCGGGGATGGCGCTCGGCGGCCAGGCGCAGCACCAGGTCGTAGAGGCGGCGTCCGAGCTCGGGCGGCGCCGCGCCGGTGAAGCTGGGCCGGTTGCCACCGCGCGTGTCGGCCGCGAGCGTGAACTGGCTGACGATCAGCAGCCCGGCATCGGGCAGGTCCTGGACGCTCAGGTTCATCTTGCCCGACTCGTCGCCGAAGACGCGCAGCTTCAGCAGCTTGGCGACCAGGCGGTCGGCATGGCCCTCGGTGTCCTCGGGCTCGGCGCAGACCAGCACGAGCAGGCCGGGCCCGATGGCACCGACGGTCTCGCCGGCGATCTCGACGCGCGCCTCGCGCACGCGCTGGATGAGGGACAGCATGGGGGGCTCCGTGGGCGATGCGGCGCAGGTTCGGCGGGGGATTGGACGGGACGGGACGCGGCGGCGCTCAGTGCCCCATGGGTGACGCCGGGGGCGACGCCGGGGCGATCTGCGTGGAGGGGACGCCGGCGTCGTGGCCGGGCGGGGAGTCGGTGAACTCCTCGACATAGGCCTCGACGTCGGTAGGCAGCAGCTGGATCGTGGTGCGCAGGCCGGCGACGTCGCGCATCAGCGCCCGCTCGACCTCCGCCCGCAGCCGCGCGGCGCGGCCCAGCGTCCAGGCGGCGGGCAGGTGCATGTGCATGTCCACGAAGCGGCGCTGGCCCGCGCGGCGGGTGACGACGTGGTCGAAGCGCACCGCGGGCCCGTGAAACGCAGCGAGCGTCTTCTCGATCTGGGCCCGCACCTCGGGCTCGACGGCCATGTCCATCAGCCCGTCGGCCGAACGCCAGACCAGCGAGACGCCCTCGCGCACGATGTTGCCGGCGACGCACAGCGCCACCACCGGATCGAGCCACAGCCAGCCCGTCAGGCGCACGCCGATCAGGCCGGCCACCACGCCTACGGACGTCCAGACGTCGGTGATCAGGTGGCGCGCGTCGGCCTCCAGCGCGATCGAGCGCGCGGCCGCGGCCTTGCGCAGCATCGCCCACGCCAGCATGCCGTTCATGGCGGTGGCCCCCAGCGACAGCGCGAGGCCCGGCCCCAGCGCCTCGACCGCCGCCGGGTGCGCGAGCCGCTCGCCCGCGGCGCCGACGATGGCGATCGCCGCGGCCACGATCAGCACGCCCTCGAAGCCGCTGGAGAAGTACTCGGCCTTGTGGTGCCCGTAGGGATGGCCCTCGTCGGGCGGCTGCGAGGCCCAGGAGACCATCGCCAGCGCGAATCCCGCCCCGGCGAGGTTCACGAGGCCCTCGATCGCGTCCGATAGCAGGCTCACCGAGCCCGTCAGCCACCACGCGACGGCCTTGAGCGCGATCGTCGCCACCGCGACGCCCGCCGACACCTTGAGATAGGAACCGACCTGCATGCGCCCATTGTCGCCGCTCCCGCGCGACGTCCCCGGTGGCGGAAGGCGGGGTTTCCGGGCGTTTCGACGCGCGCGGCGGCGTGTCGGCCTCCGGCTCAGAGGGTGTAGCTGAAATCAACACTTCACACGCTACAGCTTGCACAATAGCTGAAGTTGCGAGGTGACTGATGAACGACAAGCCGAGACAGGGCGGACGACCGCCGACGCTCACGCCAGAGCATCGAGCCGTACTGGT
>DASVLN010000349.1:0-2929 GCA_036384855.1 Burkholderiaceae bacterium
GACCACGCAGAACATGCCGCCGGACACGAGCACCACACCTGGCACGTCAAGCTTGGCGCCCGGGGTGCGCGGCTGGCGCTTGAGCAGCACCGAGCCGCCGGCCGCGGCGACGATCGCGAAGAACAGGTTGATGTAGAGGCACCAGCGCCACGACAGGTACTCGGTCAGGGCACCGCCGAGGAGCAGGCCGACCGCGCTGCCCGCGCCGGCGATCGCGCCGTACACGCCGAACGCCTTGCCTCGCTCCTTCGGATCGCTGAACGTGGTCGTGAGCAGGGACAGGGCGGCGGGCGCCAGCATCGCGCCGAACACCCCCTGGCAGGCACGGGCGGTGACCAGCATTGCGAAGTTCACCGACGCGCCGCCGATGGCGGACGCGACGGCGAACCCGATCAGGCCGGTGATGAAGACGACCTTGCGGCCGATCAGGTCGGCGAGCCGGCCGCAGAAGAGCAGCAGGCTGCCGAACGACAGCGCGTACGCCGTCACGATCCACTGCCGGTCGGCGTTGCTGAAGCCGAGCGCCTTCTGCGCCGACGGCAGCGCCAGGTTCATCACGGTCACGTCGAGCACGACCATGAGCTGCGCGATCCCGATGACCACCAGGATCAGCCAGCGCCGCGGGTCAGGCTGGGCGGCCACCGCGCCCCAGCCCTGCTGCGTCCCGCTGCTCTCCCCCGCTGGCACGGGGACGCTTGCCTCGGACATTCCAAATTCCAATCTGGAGGATCTGGTTCCGCTTATTTGGGCGAGCATAGCACGAAGCGGAGGAACTTCCTCCGTTCGGGGTACGCTATAAGACATGACGGCACAGGCGGAGGAAACGTCACGCGACGGCGCGGGCGAGCGTCCGCTGCGCCGCGACGCGGAGCGCAACCGGCAGCGCATCCTCGCCGCCGCCGCCGAGGTGTTCACCGAACGCGGGCTCGACGCGACCCTCGACGAGGTCGCCCGGGCCGCCGGGGTCGGGGTCGGCACCGTCTACCGGCGCTTCCCCGACAAGGAGTCCCTGATCGCCGAGCTGTTCCGGGACCGGATCGACGCCCTCGTCACCGTCGCGGAGGAGGCCTGCGCGGCCCAGGACCCGTGGCAGGGCCTCGTTGGCTACCTGGAGTTCGCCGCCGCCACCTTGGCAGGCGACCTCGGCCTGCGCCAGCTGATGATGTTCGGCACCTACGAGCGGGACCAGGTCTGCTACGCCCGCGACCGCATGCAGCCCGTGATCACCAAGCTGGTGGAGCGGGCGCAGGCCGCCGGCGAGCTGCGCGCTGACTTCCGGGCGACCGACGTGAAGATGATCGGGTTCATGCTCTCCTCGGTCGCCGAGTACGCGGCCTCCGCCGCACCCGAAGTCTGGCGGCGCTACCTGGGCATGCTCGTCGACGGCCTCCGCCCGTCCCGGCCGCGCAGTTCCGCGCTCCCCGTGCCTGCGCCGACCGCTGAGGAGCTCGCGGCCATGATGAGCGCGCGCGCCCAGCGCTCAGCTCCCCGCAGGGAGCGATACAGAGGTTGAAAGGGCAGGGTCTGGGGTTCACGGCGGTTTGGGTTTGAGGGTGAGGCCGGTGTGTTTCATGAAGCCGGCGATGAGGTCGGGCTGGTGCTGGATGCGGCGGAGCCGGGTGCGGACGAGGGCGGCGAGCTGGGCCAGGGTGCAGGGGGCGAGGTTGCCGAGGCCGCTTTTCATGCTGGACCAGGCGCCTTCGACCGGGTTGAGCTCAGGGGCGTAGGCGGGCAGGTAGAAGACCGTGAGCCAGTCCGGGTGCGCGCTGGTGAACTCGCGCATGACCTTGCTGCGGTGGGTGTTGAGGTTGTCCCAGACCAGGATGACCGGGGCGCCCAGGGTGCGGTGCGCGGCGGTGACCAGCTCGGCGTAGTCGGCTTCGGCCAGGCTGCGGCGCTGTTCCTTGCTGCGGCCGTGGACGCGGACGCGGAAGAAGAACCGCCCTGGCTGCCCGGGCTTGAGGCAGGCCAGCCCGGCTGCGGAGACGCGAGACGAGCCCATGGCGTGCACCAGGGCCACCGGGGTGCGCCCGCGGCGGGCCCAGGTGCGGGCCCTCGGCGGGCGCAGCGCCTGGCCGGTCTCGTCTTCGAAGCAGACCCACGCCGAGGTCGCCGCCGCTAGCCTCGTACCTTCGGCCAGGTCTGCTCCCGCCACTGCGCGACCGCGGCCTCGTCCCGCTCGGCGGCCCGGTGCGCCGCGACCTGCGGGGTGAACCCCAGCCGGTGCAGGAGGAACGACATCCCGCGCAGCGTGTAGGACACGCCGAACAGCCGGCCGGCCAGCTGCGCGGCCCGGGCCAGCGTCCACCGCTGGTCCTGTTGCCACCCGTAAGCGGCCGGCCCCGCGTCCAGTGCCGCGCGCAGCCGGGCCAGCTGGCTGTCGTCCAGCTTGCACGGGCTCCCGCCCGGCCCCTTCGACCGCAGCGCCCGCTCTCCGCCGGCCCGCCAGGCACGCCGCCACTGGTACGCCGACTTCGTGCTGACCCGCAGTACCCGGGCCGCTGTCACCGCGTCTGTGCCTTGCTGGAACATCTGCGCGGCCTGCAGCCGCACCTTCTCCCGGCGGGACCGGCCCTCAGCGGTCAGCCCGCCACCATCCGGATACCTCATGACACCGGCATAAACCCGGCACAAACCGCAATCACGCAGGCGCGCCGAGTGTGCTCAACCAGACAAAGACCCCGACCTTTCAAGGTCTGTAGCACAGGGTTGCGCGCCCGATATCATGGCGGGTTTTTTGCCATCGGGCGCGCAACCCGGTGACGAGACTCCCGTCACATCGTTCCGTCCTTCGGCGGCCTGAGCGGCGTACGGCGCGTGCTTCGGACTACGCTGCATGTAAACGCCGCTTGTCGTGGCGTCAACCAGACGCAAGCCAACGGACCGAGATCGGACCCCCAGTGGACCTGTTCGAGTATCAGGCTAAGGA
>DASVLN010000350.1:0-4673 GCA_036384855.1 Burkholderiaceae bacterium
GGCGCGCGCGGGCTCGCTCGCGGGTGGGCGTGCGCTCGCCGGCGGTGCGAGGGAGGCCTCGCGAAAGTCCCGCGACCGGCGCCGGGCACCGCGCCCGTGAGACCATCGCGGCCCTATGACCGATGGCTCGTCGCTGCGCGCGTATCCCTCCTTCCTGCGTTTCTGGGCGGGGCGCCTGGCCGGCACGATGGCCAACCAGATGCTGCTGGTGGCCGTGGCCTGGCAGATGTACGACGTCACCGGCAGCGCGCTGAGCCTGGGCCTCGTCGGCCTCGTGCAGTTCGTGCCGGCGCTCGCGCTGGTGCTGGTTTCCGGCCACGTCGCCGACCGCCACGACCGCCGCCACATCGTCGCGGCCGCGTTCCTGCTGCAGATGGCCGCGGCGCTGCTGCTGCTGGTGGCCACGCGCGAGGGCCGCGTCGGGCGCGAGCTGATCCTCGCGGTGTCGCTGCTGCTGGGTGTCGCGCGCTCGTTCCAGATGACGGCGCAGCAGGCGCTCGCGCCGCTGCTGGTGCCGGCCGGCATGCTCGCGCGCGCGCTGGCCTTCAGCTCCTCGGGCATGCAGGCCGCGATCATCGGCGGGCCCGCGCTCGCGGGCGTGTTGTACGGCGGCGTGCTCTTGCACGGGTTCGCGCTCACGGGCGGTGCCGACGTCGTCTACGCGGCCTGCATGCTGCTGTTCCTGCCTGCCGCCGCGCTCGTCTGGAGCGCCCGCTACGACCACAAGCCGGCGCCGCGCGCGCCGGTGACGGCGGAGACGCTGCTGGCCGGCGTCCGCTTCATCCGCGCGCGGCCGGTGGTGCTGGGCGCGATCTCGCTGGACCTGTTCGCCGTCCTGCTGGGCGGCGCGACGGCGCTGTTGCCGATCTACGCGCGCGACATCCTGCATGCCGGCCCCGAGGGCCTCGGCCTGCTGCGCGGGGCGCCGGCGGTCGGCGCATTCGCGATGTCGGTCGCGCTCGCGCGCCGGACGATCACGCGCCGCGTGGGCCACACGCTGTTCCTCGCCGTCGGCCTGTTCGGGCTGACGACCCTCGTGTTCGCGGTCTCGCACGCCTTCTGGCTGTCGATGGCGGCCCTGTTCGTCAACGGCGCGGCCGACATGGTCAGCGTCGTCGTGCGGCAGACGCTGGTGCAGCTGGACACGCCCGACGACATGCGCGGCCGCGTCAGCGCCGTCAACTCGATCTTCATCGGCGCGAGCAACCAGCTCGGCGAGTTCGAGTCCGGCGCCACCGCCGCGCTGCTCGGGCCGGTCGGCTCGGTGCTGCTGGGCGGGGTGGGCACCCTCGTCGTCGTGGCGCTGTGGATGAAGTGGTTCCCGCAGCTCGTGGAGCGCGAGAGCCTCGTCGCGGCGGCCTGATCAATCCGCGTAGAGCGTCGCGCGCTGGCGCTGCGGCAGCGCGGCGTCGTAGTCCGCTCCGCCCACCGTGCCCTCGGTGAGCGCGGCCAGCATCTGCCCGGCGGTCGGCACCGGCCGCGGCGCATCGGCGGCCCGCGGCGCCCACAGGCTGGAGCGTATCAGCGCGCGCCCGCACTGGAAGAACACCTCGTCGACCTCGATCCAGAGCGCGCATTTCGGCCGCGCGCCCTGGACGGCACAGCGACCGAGCACCGCCGGATCGACGGTGATGCGCGCGCGGCCGTTCACGCGCAGCGTCTCGTCGACGCCCGGCACGAGGAACAGCAGCCCGACGCGCGGATCGGCCAGCACGTTGCGCAGGCTGTCGATGCGGTTGTTGCCGCGGCGCTCGGGCAGGAGCAGCGTGCGTTCGTCGATCACCTGCACGAAGCCGGGCGCGTCGCCGCGCGGCGAGGCGTCGAGCCCGCCCGGGCCCGTCGTGGCCAGCACCGCGAACGGCGACGCCTCGATCACCGCGCGGTAGACCGGCGGGATCGTCGCGACCTGCTTGCGGCGCGAGGCCTCGCCCACGGGGCCGAACAGCGCCTCGAGGGCGGCGAGGTCCGTGATCAGGTGCTGGTCGTCCATGGCGTGTCCTGGGAGGTGGTGGGGTCCGGGGGCGATCAGGGCCGGGGGAGCGCCTTGAGCTCGCGCTGCGCCATCTGGTACTCGTTGAAGGCGACGACGCCCGTGCCGACGCTGTCCTCGAACAGCGACTTCGCGCGCGCCTTGTCGCCCTCCGCCAGCGCCTTCTCGCCGGCGAAGAACCAGAGCTCGCAGTCGCGCTGGCCGCCGGTCTCCTTGCCCTCGGACTCGGCCTGCGCCTGCGCGTCCTTCAAGTCGAGGCGGCCCAGCATCACCTGCAGCGCCGGCCACGGCCAGGCCGGATGCGAAGAGCTCGGCAGGTAGGGCGCGACCGCGGCGGCCGCGGCGCCGGCGTCGCCGCCCAGGCGGCGCGTCGCCAGGTACAGCCAGATCGCGCCGTAGCTGCGCTCGACCTCCGTGCGCGAGCGCAGGAGCTCCAGCATCCCGTCGCGCGTGGCCTGGGGACGGCCCGCGAACCACTCGGCCCAGGCGCGCGTGTAGCGCGGCTCGACCTGCGAGGGCGCGAGCTTGAGCGACGCGTCGGCCTGGGCGATCGCCTGCGCGTCGTCGCCGCGGCCGAAGGCGTTGACGGCGGCGGCCTCGTGGATGTCGGCGTTGTCCGGGTCGAGCCGGAGCGCCTCGTCGAACGCGGCCTTCGCATCGTCGGGCCGGCCGAGGTGGTCGAGCCCGATGCCCTTGGCCATCAGCGCCTGCGCGCGCGGCTTGGGCGGCAGCCGGCCGCCTGCCAGCACCTTGTCGAGATAGAGCTGCTGCATCCGTGCCTCGACCGCGATGCGCGCGTTGCCCGGCTTGAGGTGCTGGCCGGACATCTCCTGCGCCAGCTTCTGGCCTTCGGTGCGCAGCGCGGCCACGTCGTCCGGCCCGAGCGGCGGGATGTGCAGCGCGCCGCCCAGGCGCGGGCCCAGGCGGGCCAGGCGTTCGCGGAAGGCGGCCCAGTCCGCCGGCGCGACGATGTCGTCGTTGACCTGCAGGTCGGCCAGGATCTGCTCGCCATGCGGATCGCCCTCGTAGCGCACGTGCAGGCCGTACTGCGGCGCGTCGTCGTCGAAGCGGTCGCCGCGCGGCTCCAGGCCGATCGCCTCGCCGAACTCCATGCGCAGCGTGTAGGCGTAGCGCCCCGGATGCGCGAAGCGGAACGGCTGCTCGCGCGCGGGCGTGTCGGGATGCGCCAGCGGCGCGGCCAGCGCGGCCATGCGGAACGGCATCGTCAGCGTGCGGGTGTCGGCGAAGCTCCAGGCCTGCGGCACCCGGTAGCGCGTCGTCACGCGCACGCTGTCCTCGCCGGGCACCTCGGCGAGCACCGCGTGGCCCTGCGGCTCCAGGTGGTCGAAGCTGCGCAGCACCGGCTCCTCGATGCCCTCGTCGAACTTCTCCTGCGGCGCGGCGGCCGCGGTGGCGCGGATGTAGTCGGCCAGGTCGCCGTGGAAGGTCGTGACGGACTCGAGCGTCCCCGGCTCCGCGAGCTTCGGGAACGAGAACGTGTCGACGACCTCGGCCTGCGCCGCGTCGCGCTCCGCCGGCAGCGCGACCAGCGCGGTCGTGTCGTCGGCGACCACGAGGCCGGAGCCGAAGCCCACCGCCTGCCGCGACGCGAGCGAGCCGCGCTGCGGGTTGCGCGTGGCGTCGAGGTAGTACGGCTTGCCGTCCAGCGTCGCGCGCACGATCACGTGGTCGAAGGCGAGCGGCGTCGGCTCGCGCTGCGCCGTCGCGTCGCGCAGCCCGATGGACACGAGCACCGGCACCGCGTCGATGTCCAGCCGCCGCAGCAGCGTGACCAGCAGCGAGACCTTGTCCTTGCAGTCGCCGAAGCGCTGGCGCAGCACGGTGTCCGCGGGCGCGGGCTGGTGCGTGCCCATGCCGACCTCGGTGCCGAAGTAGCGCACCTGGCCCTGGACGAAGTCGAGCGCCGCGATCGCGCGCGCCTCGGGCGTCGCGCCGGCGGCCTTCAGCTGCTCGACCTCCGCGTCGACGGCCGGGCTCGCCTGCATCGCCTTGGCGAACAGCGGTTGCGCCCACGCGGCGACGTCGTGCCAGGTCGCGAACTCGCTGACGTCGAACTGGTCCTTCAGCCACTCGACCGGCGGCACGCCCGGCTCGGCGGCGAAGCGCGGCACGTCGCGGCGGTCGATCACGGTCTCGCGCTCGTCGCCATGCGTCTGCTGCTCCGGCACGAGGTTCGCGGCGCCCGAGCGCAGCGCGAGCGGGCGCGACGCCGGCGCCAGCAGACGGTAGCGGTAGTGCGCGATCGGGCCGTCGCCCTCGACGAGGCCCTCCGTGTCGGCGAAGCGTCCGCCGAAGACGGGGTTGGCGCCGATCTCCGAGGCGTCCCATTCGACGATGTCGCCGACGCGCAGGTCGGCCAGCACCAGCGACAGCGTCATGCGGCCGTCGATCACCTGGCGCTCGAGCTGCGTCTCGCGGTGCAGCACGTGGATCGCCTTCGGGTCGAGCTTGTCGATGCGACGGCCGTCGCGAACGATCTCGACGTGGTGCAGGACCAGCTTCTGGTAGGCCGGATCGAACTCGACATGCAGCTGCCCGAGCGCGGCGAGGCCGGAGGCGTCGTTGACGCGGCGCGCGAAGTGCAGGTAGCGCACGAGCGAGCCGCCCTCGACGCGTACCTGGCGGTCGGCGACCAGCACCTGCACCGGCGCGGAACCCGCCG